>JAJDTF010000082.1 GCA_022827265.1 Acidimicrobiia bacterium
GCCCCGGCGTCGCCGCACGCATCGGCACCCGACTCCTCGCCCTCACAGCAGCCATCTGGCACAACGAGACCTACCGGCACACCCACCCCAGCCGCTCACTCACCCCCTACGACCACTAACCCTTGGAACTAACCATCTAGCGGTTCGCCAAGGCCACGAACGCAGCATCCACCGCCCAGAAAGGCACACAGACATGGCACTCAGCGCATCGCAGCTCAACGTCGGCGACAGCTACTCCGAGCAGATCGTCGACGACCTCACCCGCACCCAGATCGTCCAGTACGCGGGCGCGTCAGGCGACTACAACCCGGTCCACACCGATGAGAAGTTCGTCACCGAGGTGGCCGGCTACCCGACGGTGTTCGCGCACGGCATGCTCACCATGGGCATGACCGGGCGCATGGTCACCAACTACGTCGGCGACGGCCGCCTCACCTACTACGGCGTACGGTTCACCAGCCAGGTGTGGCCCGGCGACACCCTCACGGCCAAGGCCGAGGTGGCCGACATCCGTGACGAGGACGGCCAGAAGCTGGTCGATCTCACCATCACCACCACCAACCAGGACGATCGGCCAGTTCTCACCGGCCAAGCCACCGCCCGCCTCGACGACTGAGCGAGATTCCGCCCGTCACAGCGGTCTCGACGGCTACTCGCTCTGCCGACCCATCACGCCCTTGTGCTACAATGTAGAACATGGCGGAAGTCGGGATCCGGGCGCTGAAGCAGAATGCATCCGAGGTCGTGGCGCGGGTTGAAGCAGGCGAGGAGATCACCGTGACGAACCGGGGTCGCCCGGTTGCGAAGATCGTGCCGCACGTGAGCAAGCCACACCGGTCACGCATCGAAGAGATGATCGCTCGCGGCGAGGCCACGCCAGCGACTGGCGACATCAGAGACTTCCTGCCGCCCCCGCGGCCTGCGCTGCCTGGACGCAGCCTGTCGGAGGTGCTGCAGGAGATGCGCGACGAGGAACGGTACTGACACCATCGCTGAACGGTGAGCTTCTACTGCGATACGTCGGCACTCGCGAAGGTGGTCCTCGAAGAAGCGGAATCGACGGCATTCGCAGCGTGGCTGACTGAGACGCCGCGTTCGCTGTACTCGTCCGATCTGACACGAACCGAGCTCATGCGAGCGGTGCGACGCCATGCGCCTACCTTCCAAGCCCGGGCACGCTCGCTCTTGGGCACCGTGGTGTTTGGGCAGATCACGCCGCCACTGCTGGAGAGGGCGGCCTTGCTTGACCCGCCTGAACTTCGCAGCTTGGATGCCATCCATCTCGCAACTGCGCTGAGCCTCGGCAACGAACTCGACGGTTTCGTCACCTACGACGAGCGGCTGGCACGTGCAGCCCGCGCGAGCGGCATCCCGACGCTCGCGCCGAGCTAGCCCTTTGCTCTACCGGCGCTGTGTTGGCTCTTCGCCTGTCGGACGCGGTGCAAGCCGCTAGCCCTTCGCCTTTCCGGCGCCGTGTCAGCCCTTTGCTCTACCGGCGCTGCGTTAGCTCTTCGCCCGTTGGGCGAAGCCGAACAGCTTGCCGGCGACTTTGCGGATCTGGATCTCCTCTGAGCCTTCGGTGATCCGGTACCGGCGGTGGTGCCGGTAGATGTGCTCGAAGGGCATGTGGCGGCCGTAGCCGTTGCCGCCGCAGCTCTGCATGGCCCGGTCGGCGGCGTCGCAGCAGAACCGGTTGCCCCGGTAGTTGCACATGGCCACCTTGTCGGTGATCTCCATGTGGTCGACGCCCTCGTCCATCTCCCATGCGGTCTTCCAGATGAGCGCCCGCACCATCTCCGCCTCGGTGTACAGCTCCGCCAGCGGGAACTGGATGGCCTGATTCTGCGCCAAGGGCTTGCCGAACGTGGTGCGGTTCTTCACATAGTCGACCGCCACGTCGATGCAGTGCAGGCCGGCGCCGACCGATGACGCGGCTTGGCGGATCCGGTTCTCGTGCACGAAGAGCTGCGCTGTCTGCAGGCCCCGGCCCTCGGTGCCGAGGATGTCGTCGTTGCTCACCCGCACGTCGGTGAGCCGCACGTGGGCGTGGTCGGTGGGCATGTTGAAGGTCCACATGAACTTCTCGACCGCAAACCCGGGCGTGTCGACCGGCACGATGAAGCAGGTGATGCCGTGCCCCTCGCCGGGGTTCCCCGAGGTGCGGGCGAAGATGTAGTCGTGGGTGGCGTGGTGGAGCCCGGTGTTCCAGTACTTCTCGCCGTTGATCACCCACTCGTCGCCGTCGCGCTCGGCGGTGGTCTCCATCCAGGTGGCGTCGGAGCCGTGCAGCGGCTCAGTCAGGCCGAAGCCGATGCGGGCCTGGCCCTCCAGCATCTTGGGGATCCAGTACTCCTGCTGGGCGGGTGAGCCGTAGCGCTCCATCATCAGCACGGTCGGGAAGTTGCCGATGATCGAGTTCTCGTTCTGCAGATCGTTGTGCAGCCCGAGCCCGCGGCGGGCCAGGTGCTCGCGGATGATGGCCATGCCCAGGTTGGTGCCGTTGCTGCCGCCGAAACGCTCGGGCAGGTGCCAGCGCAGGAAGCCCGCCTTGTCGGCTTCCTTGCGCATGCGGACCAGCAGTGCTTCCCATTCCGCATTGGGCAAGCCTTCGCGTTCCCAGTCGGTACGCGAATCCTCCCGCCGGTGGTCGAAGAAGCGGATGTTGTCGTCTTCGTTCTCGATGGGTTTGATGACGTCGTCGATGAACGTGTCCAAGTCGTCGAGCAGCTGGGCGATGTCGGCGGGGATGGTGAAGTCCATGCGCGGCAACCTACCCGCGCCCTGTCACACCCGTGGGTCGCTATGGGCGCACGTTTGACAGGCAGCCGTCGGCGTTCTCTGTCACAGCCGCCGGGCGGTGGCGGCAGTTGTGCGAGGATGAAGGACAGGGGTGACAGTGATGTCCGCAGGTGAAGCGATGTCCGTGCTGGTGTGGTCGGACTACCTGTGACCGTGGTGCCACCTGGCACGAGCCCGGGCGGTCCGCCTGGCTGAACGGCACCACCTCGACATCACCTGGCTGGCGTATGAGATCCATCCCGAGGTGCCGCCCGAGGGCGTCGAGGTTCGCATGAGCTTCGAGCGGATCGCCGAGATGGCCGAGGCTGAAGGCATCACGTTCGTGGTGCCCAAGCGCCTGCGCAACAGCGCCAAGGCGCACCAGGCCGCACTGGCGGTCGAGCACGCCGACCCCGAGGCCGCCGAGCGCTACCACGACCGGCTCTACGCGGCCTACTGGGAAGACGAACTCGACGTCGCCGATCCTGAACTGCTGGTCAGCCTGGCGGAAGACGTGGCCATCGACCCCGACGTGCTGCGGCGAGTCGTCGCCAACGACGAACTGCTGCCGGCGCTGCGGGCGTCGATGACCCGTGCGAACGAGTGGGGAATCAGCGCCACGCCGAGCTGGCTGTTCGACGGTCGCCTGGTGATCCCCGGAGCGCAGGACGACGACTTCATGGCCGACGTGATCACCCGGCTGCGCGAGCGCCCAGCACCGCCCGTCGGCTGAGATCGCTACGACGGTTGCCGCGCCTGGCGGGGCGCAGTGCCGCCGCTGGAGAATCCCCGATGCCGACGAGGTGACGTTGCGTCGGCGATCCCCGTGTCTGGCGCTGTGCTGCTAGTCAGCTGATTCTGGCGGCACCACGGGCAGGCCGTGCTCGATCCAGGCTTCGACGCCGCCGTCCAGATCGGTGGCCCGTGCGAAGCCCAGCCGCTGCAGCTGGGCCGCGGCAAGGCTCGAGCTGTAGCCCTGGTTGCAGAGGATGATCAGATGGTCGCCGAGATCTGCGGCAGTCCCCTCCGACGCCCCCGAGTCCGGGTCGAGGCGCCACTCCAGCACCAGCTGCCCGATGTGTTCGGAACCCTCGATGACACCGGTTCTCTCCCGGTCATCTCGCGGCCGGATGTCGATGACACGCAGCCGTCCGCCCTCGGCGGAACTCGCCGCCGCCATCAGCTCTGCCAGCTCAGCAGGAGCGACTCGTTCCAGGCCCGAACGCGCTTCGTCCAGCAGTTGGTTGATGGTCTTGCGCCGAGGCTCAGGCACTAATCAACGCTCCCGATGCAGTCGCGCTCGCGATCCTAAGACGCCCTGCCGCGCTCGAGGAGCGCCCTTCGGCGGTTGATGCCCGGCTTCAGGCGATCAGGCAGGGTTGTCGATGAACTCCACCCAGTTGCCGTCGGGGTCTTCGACCATGCCGACCACCACGCCGGGCCGCGCTTCGAGCCGTCGCCAGATGATGTTGGCCCCGGCGTCCTCGCAGGCGGTCATGACTTCCTCGAAGTTGCCGACATTGAAGGTGAAATAGCGCAGCCCGGTGGCACCGGTAATGCCGCCGGTGGCCCCTGCAGGCACCTCAGCCACAGGCACCACGAGTTTGAGCAAGCTCTTGTCTGCCCACAACCGGTGCATCTGGGCGATGCCCACCTGCTCCATGTTGAGCGTCGCCTCGAATTCCAGCCCGAGCACGTCGCGGTAGAACGCGAGCATCTCGTCGCCGTTGCTGGTGACGATGCCGAGGTCGAAGCCTTCCTTGGTCGGTTGCAGTGCCACGTTGTCCCCTGTCTGTGTTTTTCTGCGATTGATCTGTGCTTGATCAGGCCGGCAGCCGGCGTGCTCAGTCGTAGCTGGCGCCGAGGCCGGCACGGGCGTCGGTCTGGATGCCGTACGGCGGGATCGGATAGCGCAGGCCATTGCGCGCCAGCGCCTCCATGCCTTCGACGGCAACAACCAGATCCTCGGGCGTGAGCGCGATCAGCAGCTCGTCTTCCATGACGCCGCCGTAGCGCCGCTCGGCGAAGCAGGGCAGCGACACGCTGGGCTCGCCGGTGCGCAGTGCCCGGCCCCACGAGTCGGCGCAGGCCGATTCGCCCACGCAGCCCCATTCCAGCTTCTTGTACTCCCGCCATTGCAGGCCGTTGATGAAGATGATCATCTGAGCCGGGGTGGCGTAGATCATGCAGACATCGGGCGGGTCGAGCCGTTTCGACGACAGCGGTGACACCACCATGGCCTCATAGGTGCCGTAGGGCACGAAGTCCATGGCGTGCTGGTGCGCCGAGGCGTCTTCGAGCGTCTCGTACCACACGCCGGCCATGCGGTCGCCCGACAGCCACTTGTCGTCCTGGGGGTGCAACCCGATCACGGCGCCGCACTGGGCGCCGACCAGGTCGTCCATGGTGACGCCGACAGTCCAGTTCAGCCGGCTGGCCATGCCCACGATCTGGTCGGTGGTGTGGATGTCTCGGGGCCGGCGCACCCGGGGCACTTCGTTCATCGCCTCGACCGTCTCGAAGAGCTTCATGCCGATGGGCGTCGTACGGATACGAAGGACGGCCTGCAGTCGCGCCAGCAGCTCGTCCCAGTCGATAGATGCCGTGCGCACGTGCGCTGCGGTCTCGGTAGTTGCGTCGGCGGTGTCGGTCTGAGTCATCGCTGCCCCCTGTATTTCCCGCTCTTGTTCGCTCCGCTCACGGGCCGCTCGGGCCACGGCTTCGCCGTTCGGCTCAGCCTCGTGTGCACGGCGGCCGTGGAGTTCCCGGAGTTTCCGGCTGCCGTGTTCGGGAGGTCACGCTAGTTCGGCGACCAGTAGCGTGAGCCGCCGAGCGAGCAGAGACCGGCTGAACAGACCGGGTGATCGGAGACAGGGCAATGGCAGACGGACTGAGGATCGAGCGGGACGGGCGCGTCGGGCTGGTGATCATGGATCGCCCGCCGCACAACTTCCTGAGCTACCGCCAGGTGCACGACATCGCCGACGCCATGGTCGAGCTGGAAGAGGACATGAGCATCGGCTGTGCCGTGCTGGCCGCCGAGGGCCGCTCGTTCTGTGCCGGCGCCGACTTGGGCGGCGAAGGCGTCGGCGGCGGCGCCGAGGAGAAGGTCGGCGGCAGCGCCACGCTGCAGCTCTACCAGGGGTCGGGCAGGCTCTTCGACGTGACCCTGCCCATCGTCGGGGCGATTCACGGCCCCGCCATCGGCGGCGGATTGGGTCTGGCGATGGTGCCCGACATCCGCATCACCTGCCCTGAGGCTCGCTTCTGCGCCAACTTCGCCTCACTGGGCATCCACCAGGGCTTCGGCATGAGCGTGACGATGCCCCTGCTGCTCGGGCCTGAGCGCGCCGCCAAGGTGCTGCTGGGCGCCAAGCGCTACAAGGGCGACGAGGCGGTCGAGCTGGGCCTGGCGGACGAGTGCGTGCCTGCCGACCAAGTACGAGACCGCGCCATCGAGGTCGCACGTGAGATCGCCACCAATGCACCGCTGGCGGTGCGGGCCATCAAGGCCACGCTGCGGCTCGGCCTCGGCGACAGAGTGCGCGAAATCACCCAGCGCGAGGCAGCCGAGCAGCTGCGCCTGTCAGGCACCGAAGACGCCCGCGAGGGCATGAAGGCCGTCAGCGAACGCCGCCCCGGTGATTTCGTCGGCCGCTAGGCCGAGCAATAGGCCCTGGGCCGCTAGGCCAAACCGCCAGCCCGTCGGCCGCTAGGTCGAGCAGCAAAATCTGGGTCGGCCGAGCGGCGCGTGGCTACAGGTGGACTTCGGCGAGGGGTGTGAGCGTTGCGAGGTCGTGGACTTCGAGCCGGCCACGGCGGCTCGCATCGAACCCCCAGCCCTTGAAGCTCAGCGTCCACAGTTCGTCGCCGATCACGATGCTGCGCACGATCCGCCGCGGCTCGTGGTTCCACCAGCAGATCGTGACCGACTCGTCGCCCCGCAGCAGATCCAGTCGCGCAGCCTCGTCTTCGAAGTAGGGCTCGGGGTAGCAGTCGAATCCGGTCATGCCGGCCTCGCCGGGCTCGCAGGCCAGAACTTCGCTGCTGGACTCGACGATCAGGTACTCGAGTTCGGTGGAGAACTCGCTGAGCCCGGCCGACGGCAAGTCGTCGACGGTGAGCTTGCGGCACTCCGTGATGCCGGGAAGTTCGTCGGACTCGGCATGCGACACACGGCCGAACTCCTCGATGGACCGGTCCTCGACACGCAGTACCACCGCCCCGGAGAAGTCCTGCCAGACCGTCACCGGAACCACGGCGAGCTGTTCGGGCGCCCACCACAGGAACGCCCGGTGGTCCCAGCCGACGTCGTGCCACCCGTCGGGCGCAGCCCACACCGACACTTCGCGGGGATCGGCGAGGTCGCTGACGTCGAACAGCGACACCTTCGCGCCGGTGATGCGCCCGTCGAGATCCGCATCGGCGCCCACGCCGAGCACGAGGTCGTCGCTGATGGGATGCAGGTAGCTGGAGAACCCGGGGATCTTCAGCTCGCCGATCACGCGCGGGTCGGCTGGGTCCGAAAGGTCGATGGTGTAGAAGGGGTCGATCTGGCGGAACGTGACCACATAGCCGATGTCGCCGGCGAAGCGCACTGACTGGACGTTCTCGCCGCGGCCGATGTCGCCCACGCTGCCGATCTCGACCAGTTCGTCGCCCTGCTGTTCGAGCACCCGCACGTGTGACTCGGACTCATCGCCCCACGGGTCGCGCACGGTGGTGACCACCCGCAGGTGGCCCTCGTGCTCGGACAGCGAGAACTGGTTGTGGATCTCTCCGGTCACCTCGCCCGACGCCTCGTAGCCGGCGCTGCCGTCGCTGGAGATGTCGAACCGGTGCAAGGCGGTGCGCCGTTCCTGCCAGGCACGCCGCCTGCCTTCCTCGTTATCGTCGAACTGCTCGGGTTCGAGCCAGCGGGTCGTAGCGACGTACAGCGAATCGACCGACGCGTACACGGAGTCGCCGGGGGCGGTGACAGCGGTCGACGACGACGGGTCGAGTTCGCCGCCGACCGGCACGCTCATCACGGTGCTGACGCCGAAGCCGGAGAACACCGACGGGGCATGCACCTCGGCGCAGTCGGTGAGTTGCTGCCCCCCGGCGGTGTCGCGCTCGCCGGTGGCGTAACGGGGCAGCCAGTCGTCGAGCGTCGAGTTGAGCACTGCCTCGCGGTTCACCCGCTCGGCGGCGTCCTCGCCTTGGGGGTTCTGCGGGTACACGAACGGGAAGTTGTGATGCGGGTCGTAGCGCATGATGACGCGTGCGATGCCGCCGACGCTGCGGGCGCTGAGGTAGTCGCCCTCGACCCGCATGGTGTCGACGATCGACAGCCGGCCGCCGCTCAGGTCGATGCGCTGCAGCACCGTCTGCGACACGTGGGTGTCGTCGTCGTAGGAGCGCACGATCAGCAGCAGGCTGTCCCCGTCGATGAACAGCTCTGGCGACCAGCCCTCGGCCACTTCGACCGTGTCGATGACCTGGCGTCGGCCGACGTCCGCGACGACAAGCTCGCCGCCCGACAGCGTGACGATGCGACGACCGTCGGTCTTGACGAGGTCGGCCTCGTCGACGCCCCGTTCCTGCACATTGGTGCCCGAGTAGTCGACGCCCTCCACCAGATCTGGGGCCGAGACGGTGCCGCTGTCGTCCGAATCGGCCATGTCCTCCTCGGCCATCTCCGCGACCGGTTCCAACCAGCCACCGCCGCCGAAGCCCCACGGGCCGACACGCGCGGCGTACTCGCTGCGCAGGTATTCCAAGAGCGTGCCGCAATCGTCGAATTGCACCAGGGCAGACGTGAGGACGATGTCGTCCTCGCCGAGCACGACCTGCGGCAGGTCGTGCTCGCCGGAGGGATCATCGGGACTGCTGCCCGGATCAGACGTCCCGGTGCAGGCGGCGGCGAGCAGCGCCGCGTAGACAAGAGCGATCGGGGCCCGGTGCAACAGTCGCATGTCGTGTGCCCCCCGTTGCCGTGCCAGTCGAAGCGGCATGCTGAATCATCATGGTGTCATGCGGGCCCCGCGAATCGTGTTCACGGGTGTCACTGAGCCGGTCCGCAGCGCGACCCGACTCGTATTGACGGCTCTTGACAGCGCGTCGCGACTCTGAGTGCTGCCTTCTGATCGGCGAGGAGCGTCATTGTCGAGACTTGGTTGCCATTGAGATCGCCCGAATTGATGCGCGCGAGTGTTTGTTTTTGTTCGCATACGTATGTATGCTCCAGGTGTGTTGTTGGACGCTGTGATGGTTCGCCCCGAAGGCGATGCCGGGGTGCTGTGCGCTTCGGGTGCCGGTGCCCGTGTCGACGCCGATGATGCGACGTCGGGCGAGGATGCTGGTGTGGCCGGCGTCGATCTCGGTTCGCTGAGTGCGTTGAAGCACAGCGAACTGGTTGACGAGTTGGTGGATCTGGTGGCGGAGCGTGCCCGGCTGGAAGGCCGCTATGTGGCGATGCTCAGCGAGTTGGTGTCCCGGGATGGCGCGCAGTCGGCTGCGTGGCAGCTACGTGAGTACACGCGGATGAATGCCCCGCAGGCCCGCAGCGAGGCGCGGCTGGCCGAAACCCTTGTCGAGCACGACTTCACCGACACCCTTGATGCGCTCTCCGCAGGCGACATCCAGATGTCTCATGCGAAGGTGATTGCACGCGAGTCCCCGAAGAAGCACCGTCGCAGCGAGGAGGACTTTCTCGAACTCTGCCGGGCTTATTCCTCAGATGTGGTTGCCCGGCACACGTTGGCCTACGAGAGCTTGCAGGTGTACGCCGATCTCGAAGCCGAGGCCGCTGCCGACGATCGGACCCCGGTCGATGCCGAGCTGGCGCTGCAGCGCCAGGAGCGGCGCTGTTCGATGCTGCTCGGCGACGACGGCATGTGGCATTTGCGAGCCGATCTGGACTTCGTCACCGGCCGTCAGATCAGCCTGCAGATCGCTGCTGCTGAGCGAGCGATGCGCCGGCGAGATGACGCCGGTGACCTCAGCTTCCCGCAGCGCAATGCGGACGCGGTGTGCGAATTGATCTTGGGTCGCCACAAACCCCAAGCGAGCCTGGTGATCGTCGCCGATTACGACACCGTCTCCGGCCGGCTCGACAATCCTCGGCTCGACGACGGCACCCCGCTGTCGGCGCGGCAACTTGCCGAGCTCGCAGCCGACGCCAAGGTGCTTCCAGCAGTATTCAAGAGCGATTGGTCTGAGTTGGCCTTGGGACGTGCCCGCAGCGCCAGCGATGCACAGCGCATCGTGCTGGCCATCCGCGACGGTGGCTGTATCACGTGCGCCACCCACTCAGAGCGCTGCCATGCCCACCACATCCAGCACTACGACAACGACGGACTCACCGAGATCCCGAACCTCGCCATGCTCTGCGAGCCCTGTCACCTTGACCACCACCGACGCCACTGGCCTATCGATACACCGCCCAACGGCAAGCCACGGCGCGCACCTCCCTTGGAATAGACAGCAGTCGCGGCGGTGACAGCGGAGACTGTAGGAGTCGCGGTTCGAGGCGCAGCCGAAGAAGTCCGAGGACGAGGCATGATGAGTCCATGCGAGTCGCGATCACCGGCATTCGAGGGCTGATCGGCGGCGCACTCGCCGCGAGTATGCGCGCAGACGGTCACGAGGTGGTCGGCATCTCTCGGCGACCCGACGCTCCGGTCCGCGACGAGGATTCCGACACTGCAAGCACCCGGACCATTGCGTGGGACGTAGCTGCGGGGACGATCGACGCATCTGCGCTCGAGGAGCTCGACGCCATCGTCCATTTGGCGGGGGAGAGCATCGGAGGCCGGTGGACCGCTGCGCGCAAGGCGGCGATCATGTCGAGCCGCGTCGATTCCACCCGTCTGCTTGCCGGCGTCATCGGTGAGCTCGAGGCCAAGCCGTCGGTGTTCGTCTGCGGATCGGCGATCGGCTTCTACGGCAACCGGGGCGACGAGGAACTGACCGAGCGGTCGTTGCCGGGCGATGGCTTTCTGGCCGACGTGTGCATGCGCTGGGAGCGCGCCGCAGTGCCGATTGCCGATGCCGGCGTGCGACTGGTGCGCATCCGCACCGGTCTCGTCGTGGGATCCGGTGCCGAGGCCATCTCGCGGATGACGAAGATCACGCGGCTCGGCGCCGGCGGTCCGCTGGGAACCGGCCGTCAATGGTGGAGCTGGATCAGCCTGGACGACGAGGTACGGGCCATCCGCCATCTCATCGACAGCGACGCCAGCGGGGCGTTCAACCTGGCGGCCCCCAACCCCGTCCGCCAGCGTGACTTCCAGCGAGCGCTGAGCGCAGCGCTGGGACGCCCGTCGTTCATGCCGGCGCCGAAGTTCGCGATCCGAGCAGCGCTGGGCGAGATGGGCCAGTCCCTGCTGCTCGACTCAACTCGGGTGCTGCCCGACGCGCTCACCGAGGACGGGTTCGAGTTCAGCCATCCTGAGCTCTCAGGAGCCCTCGCCGCCGCGGTCTGACCTCACGCTTCGCCGACCGGCCAGCCCGACGGTGCTTGCCTGCGCGATACGACGCGTGTGCCGCTCGGCGAGATGCGCAGGCAGGGTCCGGCGTCGCTCAAACTGAGCCGGATCGTGCTGCGACCGAATGCCTGTCGCAGCCACGCCTGAGAGGTCGCATCGATCTCTCCGCTGATTCACAGGCGCGCCGCTACCGTGACCGCCATGGCTGAACGTGACGGATCCGGCGGTGGCGAGGAAACCGGCGCGCTGGGCGTGACGGTGCGGCGTGACCGGTGGGGCATCGCTCATGTCGAGGCGACGTCGGCCGAGGCTGCGTTCGCGGCGCAGGGCTGGGTGGCGGCCGACGATCGGATCTGGCAGATGGAGTGGGACCGGCGCCGGGCGCTGGGGCGCTGGGCCGAGGTGGTCGGGATGGTCGGGGCCCGGGAGGACGCCTTCTTCCGCCGGCTCGGGCTCGCGGCGATATCTCAGGCCGACTACGCGGCGCTCGACGAGCGCACACAGGCGATGTGCGAGGCCTATGCACGGGGCGTGAACCGCTGGCTTGATGACCACGGCGACGCATTGCCGGCCGAATTCGAGCATCACCCGGCCCCGCCCGAGGCCTGGGAGCCGTGGCACTGCGTGGCCGTCTACAAGTTGCGCCACATCTTCATGGGCACGCTGACCCGCAAGCTGTGGCGGGGGCGGATCATGGCCCAAGCTGGCCCTGAAGCAGTCATGGCGACCGTCGGGGATGTCGAGGCCGACGCGGCGATGGTGCCGGGCGAGGGGCCTCGCCCCGATCTGCTGGCCGACGCGGCGAGCGTGCTCGACGCGTGCGCGGCCGACATGGCGGCGCTGGCAGCGGCGATGGACTCCGACGGAGCGTCCAACTCGTGGGCGCTCAGCGGGCAGCGCGCTTCCAGCGGCAAGCCGCTGCTGGCGGGCGATCCGCACCGCGGCATCGAGTTCCCGAACGTGTACCACCAGTGCCACCTGCGCTGCGACGAGTTCGACGCGATCGGCATGGGCTTCCCCGGCGTGCCCGGCTTCCCGCACTTCGGCCACAACGCCGAGGTGGCCTGGGGCATCACGCACGGCATGTGCGACGACACCGACGTGTTCGTGGAGCGCTTCGCAGGGCCCGACGGCGAGGCTCGGTTGAGCGACGGGACGCCGGTGCAGTGGCGATACGAGACGCTGGACATTCGCGGCGAAGGGACTGTCGAGTTTCAGTGCGGCAGCACTGAGCGCGGACCAGTGGTGTTGGGCGATCCTGCCGACGGCGTAGCGCTGTCGATGCAGTGGACCGGCATGTTCGGCCCCGACACGACGCTGGATGCCCTGTGGCCAATGCTGGTCGCGGAATCGACGGCCGAGCTGGTCGAGGCGGTGCGGCCGTGGGTGCTGCCGGTCAACAACCTGCTGGCGGCCGACCGAGATGGCACGATTGCGTTCAAGATCCGGGGGCGTGTGGTCGAGCGCCAGCCGGCGAGCCGCTGGACACCGGTGCCGGGCACCGACGAGTTTGCCTGGGACGGCCTCGAGCCGGTTCCGTTCGAGGATCTGCCCGAATGGACCGACCCCGAACGCGGCTACCTCGTGACGGCCAACAACCGCACTGCAGACGGCGGCCCGTACATCTCGCTGGACTTCGCCGGCCCGAGCCGCCATGACCGCATCTGCGAGCTGCTGACGCCGATGACCGGTGCCACAGCGGCCGACATGAGCACCGTCCACGGCGACGTGACGTCGCTCGTGGCCACCAATGTGCTGGGTCTCATCAGCGAGTACGCGGTCGAGTGCGGCCACGAGCTCTCACACACGCTGCTGGACATGCTGGCTGCATGGGACCAGCGCATGACCGCCGATTCAGCGTCGGCGACGATCTACGCAGTCGTCAAGCGGCGGCTCATCGAGGCCGTCGTCGAACGTCTCGGCATTGCCGGGGCTCAGCTGGGCGCCGCGGGATGGCCGCCCGCAGCAGAGGCCAGTCGGATGGCGGCGGGTGCTGCCACCCGCATGCTCTGCGAGCGCAACCTCGACGTGGTTCCGGGGCTGGACAATCCCATCGGCCGGCGCATGGCCGCCAGCGCTTGCGTCGATGAGACTGCCGCCGAGCTGACCCAGCGGCTCGGCCCCGACCCGCAGGCGTGGACGTGGGGGACGGTGCATCGCATGGCTTCGCCGCACCCGCTCGCGTCAGCGCTCCCCGCAGCACGCGACCTGCACCCGCCAGTCGACGGCTGCGCCGGCGACGGCGACACGGTCCGCCAGGGCGGCACCGCACCCGAGACGGGCGAGCGGGCCATCCACGGCTCGGTCGCCCGCTACGCGTTCGACCTCGGAGACTGGGACAACTCCGGTTGGGTGGTTCCCCATGGCGTGTCGGGCGTGCGCAACAGCGGCCACGATCTCGACCAGCGCCAGGCTTGGCTCGACTGCGAGCTGCTCCCGATGGCTTACAGCCCGCAGGCAGTGGCCGCGGTCACGGAGCATGAACACGACATCTAGCTCTGCAACACACCGGGCCTCGCGCCGTGAGTTGAATGCCGACGACACTTGCGGGCGCATGTGCATGCGACCCCACGCGACAGCACGGCACGGTCGTGACGCCGAGTCCAGCTGGGGATCCGAGCGGTGAGGCGAAGGCTGTGAACGCAGATCTGCCCGCTACGACGTCCTTACGCAGGCACGAGCTGTCGCCCGAGGCCATCGCCTACCGGGCCCGGCGAAGGCCGTCGGTGCCGATCCAGAGGCCCGACCTCTCCGACCATGCTGCGGTGGCGCGCTGGCGTGCCGAGACCAATGCGCTGTGGGGTGAGGACGACGACCCAGCAGTGCCGCACCGGCGAGAGGTCATCGGCGGCATCGCCTGTCGAGTTGCCGGTCCGCCCACCACTGTCGGGCCGTTCAGCACGCCCGGACTTCCGGTCACCTCTGGGCCGTCGGCCACGTCCGGGCCGCCGACCACCGCTCAGCCGATGACGGCATCGGAGGTGTCGACGGTGGTCTACGCACACGGCGGCGGCTATGTGCTGGGCAGTGCGGCCGTTGCGATTCCGATCACAGCGCGCCTCGCAGCCGCCGGCCTGCGAGTGGTCTCAGTGGACTACCGCCAACCGCCCGAGCACCCGTTCCCAGCCGCGCTCGACGACGTCCTAGCCGTTTACCTCGCACTCGCCGCCGGAGTCGCACCGGTGGCATATGCGGTCGGAGGCACATCGGTGGCGCTCGCCGGCGACTCTGCCGGCGGCGCGCTCGCGCTCAGCGCTGCGGTGATGGCGACAGCTCAAGGCGTGCGGCCCGCAGCGGTCGCACTGTTCAGCCCGCTGCTGGACCACCTGCAGGCACGCCGTCTCGACGACGCCGATTCCCACACCGGCGACAGGCAGGAACAGGAGCTCCTCAGTGCTTACGTGGGCGAAGCGGACCCTGCCGACTCCCGCCTGTCTCCGTTGCTAGCTGAACTCGGCGGTCTGCCACCGGTGCTTGTCCAAGCAGCGGCGGATGAGCCGCTGGCGGCCCAAGCCGTCGAGCTGCATCGCCGGGCCGCGCACGCGGGCGTCGACGTCACTCTCGAACTCTGGGAGCACATGTGGCACACCTGGCACTACCACGACCTGCCCGAGGCCGACCAGGCGCTGGCCGAAGCCGCTGCATTCCTCGCAGCGCCGCTCAGCCCTGCAGATGGGTGGTGACGGCGGCGACGACCGCTGCTGACTGCTCGTAGGGGAGCATGTGTCCGGCGCCGTCGACCAGCTCGACCGTCGCGTCGGGCAGGGCCGCCTGCCAGGCGTCGGCGTAGGCGGGTGGGATCAGCCGGTCTTGGCGGCCCCACACCAGCAGCGTGGGCACGGTTACCCGGTATGCCCGCTCGGAGAAGCGCCGGTTGGGGATCGGGAACAGGATCTTGCCTGCCATGCCTTGCTGGCGAGCCCGCGCCACCATGAAGCGCGTCAGCGTCTCGTTGTCAGAGAAGTCGGCACCGCCGGTCAGCACTTCCTCGCCCACATTGGGATCAGCGAAGAGCACTTCGGCGAGCTGGTAGGGGAGCATCGCGAAGATGTCGGGAATCGGGTGATCGCCCAGCCACATCCCCGCAGGGCACAGCAAGGCCATGCGAGCCACCGACTGGGGGGCCAGCGCCGCCATCTCCGCAGCGATCATGCCGCCCATCGAGTGGCCCATCAGGTGCAGCTCGCCAGCGTCGCCGCCCCCCAGCAGGCCAATCTCAGTGGCCACGTCCCAGCCGTGCAGCGCGAAATCCTGCATGTCCGACAGGCGATCCTCGTCGCCGTGCTCGCTCCAGGCGGGCCACACCGGTGCCACAACGCGCAGCCCGGCGGCGGCCAGACCGTCGAGCACGGGCTCGCCCGGCAGCCAGCCGCCTGCGCCGTGCAGCGCCAGCACAGTCGCCGCGCCAGCCGAAGCTCCGCCCGCAGGCTCGTAGACCCGCACTGGCGCCGTCACGCTCCGCCGAGTCGTGATGACTACCTCTTCGAATGCCGGCGCAGGCGCCGTCTCGGTGGCGCTCATGCCACCGGACCCCGGGGTGCCTCGGGGTAGCGGCGGGCGTCGGCCATGGTGTCCTCGGGACGCACCCGGTCATCCATCGGCTTGCACCACCAGTCGTCAGCGTCGGCGAACTCGTCGCCCCAGATGCCCCGCAGGCCCGGCATCACCTTCTCGGCGAAGAGCTGGCTCGAGTAGCGGGTCTTGTGGTCGGGCATGTTGCCCATGTGCAGCAGGCAGAAGACAGTGCCGACCCGCAGCCGCTTGATCATGTCCTCCATGCGCTCGCGCACGGTGTCGGGCGAGCCCGCAATGACGTAGCCGCCCTCCACCAGGTCCTTCCAGGTCAGCCGCTTGAACAGCGCCTGGTTCTCCTTGCGGAACTGGTCGAGCTTGCCCGCCTGGATGGTCTTGACCGTCCGGTAGCCCGGCGGGTCGGCGAAGCCGGGGAACACGTGCAGGCAGCGGTTGAAGAAATACAGCATGTGCTCGCTGTAGAGCTCCTCGGCCTCGGCGTCGGTGGC
>JAJDTF010000054.1 GCA_022827265.1 Acidimicrobiia bacterium
TCGGTGATCTTCTGGCCCAGCAGCATCCCGCCGCCGCCGGGCTTGGCGCCTTGGCCCACCACCACCTCGATGGCGTCGGCTGCCCGCAGATCGTCGGGGTTCATGCCGTAGCGCGACGGCAGGTACTGGTAGACGAGCACCGACGAGTGCTCGCGTTCCTCGGCGGTCATGCCGCCGTCGCCAGTAGTCGTGGAGGTCCCGGCGGCCGATGCTCCCCGACCGAGCGCCTCCTTGGCCTGGGCCGACAGCGAGCCGAAGCTCATGCCGGCGATGGTGACGGGAATCCGGAGATGCACCGGGCGCTCGGCCCGCTCCTCGCCGATCACCACGTCGGTGCCGCACGCCTCGCGGTATCCCTCCAGCGGGTAGCGCGACATCGACGCCCCCAGGAACACCAGGTCGTCGAGGGTGGGCAGCCGGCGCTTGGCTCCCCAGCCGCGGATGCGGTAGATGCCGGTATTGGCAGCCCGGCGGATCTCGGCGATCACGTTGCGATCGAACGTGTACGACTCGCGCAGGTGCCAGTAGTCGGGATCTGTCCCGTCGAGTGCAGTGCGGTCAGCGGCCAGCGTGCCGGGGTCGTGCGGTTGCTCTGTCATCAGCCGGCGTCCTCCCGGCCGTCGTCCAGAGACTCCGCGAGTTCGTCGCTGCGCTCCCGTTGCATCTCACGAACGGCGCTTTCGCCGTACACGCCTCCGACCGGCGCATCCCACCGCGCAGCGCGCGCTGCCGCTTGCGCGGCGTCGACGTCGTCGATCGTGAAGTTGTAGAGGCGCCGGGCCGATCCGTAGCGGCGGAAGTTGCTGGGGTCGACCCCGCTGGCTGCCTCGCCCGCGGCGGCCAGCAGCCTGCTAACGGTGTCGACGTGCTCCGGACGGACCTCTTTCTCGACACAGTCGGCGCCGAGCGACTCCACGTCGCCTCGCACGAAGATCTGGGCCTCGTAGATGGAGTCGCCCAGGTCGGCAGCGGCATCGCCGCAGACCACCAGGTTCCCGGCTTGGGCCATGAACGCGCTCATGTGCCCGACGTTGCCGCCGACCACGATGTTCACGCCCTTCATGGAGATGCCGCAGCGGGCACCCGAGTTGCCTCCCACCACCAGCAGGCCGCCGCAGCCGGTGGCGCCCGCCGACATGGTGGCGTTGCCGGTGATGTGCACCTCACCCGACATGATGTTCTCAGCGAGTCCGGTGCTGGCATTGCCTTCCACCCGCACCCTGCCCTGCTGGTGCATGCCGGCGCAGTAGTAGCCCACCGAGCCGCGCACCACCACGTCGATGTCGGCGGTGATCCCGCAGGCCACCGCATGGGCGCCGCGCGGGTTGACCACCTCGAACGACTCGCCTCCAGCGGCATTGTGCAGCGCTTGGTTGAGTTCGCGCCTGCTCACTTGGGCGAGGTCGAAGACGCGGCCGAGCGTGCTCATGGCGGCTCGCTCACTTCGCGCGGCCCGTCACGCGGCCAAGCTCCATGAGTAGATGCGAGCCGGCTCCGGTTCCCATACCTCGGCGTCGACGGCACCGGGCAGGCGAGCGATGGCCCGGTACTCCGACGACATCGCGACCCAGTCGTCGGTCTCGGCCACCACCGCGGGCTTGCAGGCGATGGGGTCGCGCAGGATGGCGAAGCCGTCGGCCACGCCGATGGCGAAGGTGTAGAAGCCGTCGAGATCGTCGAGCGCCCCGACCAGGGCCTCGGAGATGCTGTCGCCCGAGCGGATCCGCCACGACAGGTAGCCCGCCGCTACCTCCGAGTCGTTCTCGGTCTGGAACGATTCACCGTGGGCCTCCAGGAAGCGGCGCAGCCGGTTGTGATTGGACAGCGATCCGTTGTGCACCAGGCAGGTGTCGGCGCCGGTGGCGAACGGGTGCGAACCGGCCGTCGTGATCGCGGACTCGGTGGCCATGCGGGTATGGGCCAGTGCGTGCGTGCCGGTACGCGACGCCAGGTCGTAGCGCTCTGCCACCTGGTCGGGGTAGCCCACCGCCTTGTACAGCTCGATCTGGCTGCCGTAGGCCAGAACTGTCGCGCCGGCCACGTGGTCGATGAGCCACTGGCGGGCCGCCCGGCCGTCGCCGTCGGTGGAGAACACCGCGTGGTCGTGCACAGCGCGGACCGTCACTTCAGCGTTCAGCGCCGCCTCCAGGTCGGCAGCCACCGGTGCCCAGTCCACGGAAAGCCTCCCGGCCAGCACGGTGATGCGGGTGCGGCCGGGCCGGCCGGCGTCGTACACGGCGAACCCGGCGCTGTCAGGACCGCGGTCGCCCATCTCGCCCAGCATCACCTCGGTCAGCCGGCCCAGTTCGTGCCGGTGCGTGTCCGTCTTGCAGAACAGGCCCACGATCCCGCACATGGCGTTCCCCCCGGTGGTCGAACTCGACAACCGCCCGGCCCGCACCGTAGCGCCCAGCCTCAGAGGCTGAGTCCCGGCCCCAAGCGGGCCGCGAGCGAAGCGAGCCAGAGCGGCAAGCACAGTGCGAAGCCGTGACCCGAGCGGCCCGTGAGCCCAATCGCATGAGAATGGGGAACAAGAGCGCGCCAACAGGTGCGACAACGAGCAGGTTCACCTGCCCGTGAGGCCCTTTCGAAGCCGTTGACTACTGTGCGCGAAGGCGCTTGGCGCACATGTCGCGCCCACAGCGGGGACGAATCAGGGGGAACGCGACATGAGCGACGTCAGCGACGCAACTGAGGAGATCCGAGCCCGGGCCGAGGCCGACGGCGTGGAGTTCATCTACGCCATGTTCGTGGAGATGCACGGAAAACCGTGCGCCAAGCTGGTTCCGGTCAGCGCCCTGGACGGGCTGATGAGCGACGGGGCCGGCTTCGCGGGCTTCGCAGCGGGCCCGATGGGCCAAGACCCCTCCAGCCCCGACATCCTGGCCCTGCCCGATCCCGCCTCGTACACGCAACTGCCGTGGCAGCCGAACGTGGCCGCCATGCAGTGCGACCCCACCGTGGAGGGCGAGCTGTGGCCCTATGCGCCGCGGGTGATCCTGCGCCGGGCGTTGGAGGCAGCAGCCGAGCGCAACCTGGTGCTCAAGTGCGGCGTGGAGGCCGAGTACTCGCTGGTGGTGCGCAACGAGGGCGGCTCGCTGGCCGTGGCGGACGACCGCGACAACCTGACCCTGCCGTGCTACGACGCTCGCGGCCTCACTCGTATGCTGCCGCACCTCGAGGCAGTGTCGAAGAACCTCGACGCCATGGGGTGGGGCAACTACGCCAACGATCACGAGGACGCCAACGGGCAGTACGAGCAGAACTGGCTGTATTCCGACGCCCTCACCACCGCCGACCGGCTGATCCTGTTCCGGCTGATGGTGCACACGCTGGCCCAGCGCGACGGCCGCTACGCCACGTTCATGCCCAAGCCGTTCGCCGACAAGACCGGCAACGGGCTGCACACGCATCTGAGCCTGTGGACCGCTGACACCGACGATCCGCTGTTCATCGGCGGCACCGCCGGCGGGCCTGACACCAAGGGACTGGGCCTGAGCGACATGGCGTACAAGTTCGTGGGCGGACTGCTGCGCCACGCCCGCTCGCTGGTGGCGGTGGTGTGCCCGATCGTCAATTCGTATAAGCGCATGGGGGTGGGCGCGCCAACCTCGGGCGCCACTTGGGCGCCGGCCTATGCGGCCTACGGCGGCAACAACCGCACCCAGATGATCCGCATTCCCGAGCCCGACCGGATCGAGGTGCGCCTGGGCGACGGGGCCGCCAACCCCTACCTGATGTTCGCGGCGTACCTGGCCTGCGGCCTCGATGGCATCGACAATGACATCGACCCGGGCGAGCCCAACGTCGACAACCTTCACGCCATGTCTGCCGACGAGGTGGCAGCCAAGGGAATCGCGGTGCTGCCGCCGACGTTGTTGCACGCTGCCGAGGAGCTCGCTTCCTGCGACGTTCTCGCCGCCGGGCTCGGCGACACGGCCGAGGGCCCCTACCGCGACTACTTCGTACAGACCAAGAAAGCAGAGTTCCTGGCCCACCACAGCGTCGTGACTGCCGGCGAGGTCGACCAGTACCTCACGCTGTTCTGAGCGTTCCGAGCGCGGCCCGAGGGTGCCTTCAGGCCGGCGCGGCGGCAGCGCTCGCGTTGCCTACGATGCGCATCAAGGCTGAACTGGGGGAGTACGGCATGAGCGCATCGGATGCGGGCGACAGCCGAGCGGCAGCACGGACGGCAGCGGTGGCGGACGCGATGGACGACATCGCCAAGATCGATGCGCATGGCCGCGAGCACGGAGGCATGGACCGGGCCGGCATCGCCCGCATCAAGGAACGGCTGCTCGAGCTGGCAACCCAGGAGCACCTGTTCCCGGCCGAAGACTTCCCGCCGCCCGACGGCGAGCGCGGCTCTCACAACCACCGCCTGGCGCAGAGCGACGACGGCACGCTGGCGCTGTATGTGCAGAGCGTCGCTGAAGGCACGTCCGCCCCGCCGCATGAACACCTCACCTGGGCGGTCATCGTGGGCATGCGCGGCCAGGAGCTGAACCGCTTCTACGACTGCTGCGCCGGCGAGGGCGAGCCCCACGTCGAGCGCGAGGAGGTGGTCGAACGCGGCACCGGCGTCGCGATGCTGGGCCACGACGTGCACTCGATCCACATCGAGGGCGCCTCGACCAACTTCCACTGCTACGGGCTGGCAATGGAGAACATGACCGGTCGCCGCTACTGGAACGCCGACGAGGGCGAGTGGCGGGTCTTCACCGACACGAGCAGCGTCATCGAGGCCCGCCCAGGCCATCTGGCGACGGCCGCTGCCTGAACCGCATTGCGGTGGGCTTGACGGTGCCGCGCCCGCGCCGTAACGGCCATTGCCCGAGCCGCCGTCGGCGCCGCCGTGGCCCGAACGACCCGTCAGCGTCGCGAGCATGAACGGGAGACAAGGAGCGACGGCGTGAGACACATCACCGGTCGGCGCGCACTCCCGCGCCGGCCTCGGAGAAGCACTGATGGCTGACGTGCGTTCGATTTCGGCGGCAGAGCTGATAGAGCGGCACCGCGGGCTGCTGCGCGGTGACAGCGCCGAGCTGGCGCTGGTGGATGCCCGCGAGCCCACGGCTTTCACACAGCGGCACCTGCTGTATGCCGCGAACCTGCCGCCGAGCCATGTGGGGCTCGAGGTGGCGGCGCGCATCCCGCGGCTGGGCACGCCGGTGGTGGTGTGCGACGACGGCGGGGGAGAGGCCGCAGCCGTGGCGCTCGAGCTCACCGTGCTCGGCTACGCCGACACGGCAGTGCTCGACGGCGGTATCGATGCGTGGGCGGCCGCAGGCGGCGAGCTGTACTCGGGCATCAACGTGCCGTCGAAACTGTTCGGCGAGCTGGTGGAGGAGCATTTCGGCACGCCGCACGTGACGGCGACGGAGCTGGCCGGCTGGCTGGCCGACGGCCGCGACCTGGTGGTGGTGGATTCGCGTACCCGCCGCGAGTTCAACCGCATGAGCATCCCGACCGGCCGGTCGTGCCCCGGTGGAGAGCTGGTGCGCCGGGTGGGTGACCTGATCGATGACGGCACCACGGTGGTCGTCAACTGCGCCGGGCGGACCCGCAGCATCATGGGAGCGCAGTCGCTGCGCTCAGCCGGGCTGCCGAACGCCGTGTACGCGCTGAAGGACGGCACGATGGGCTGGGAGCTGGCTGGCCTCGAGCTGGAGCATGGCCGCGACGAGCTGGTCCCCGAACCGAGCGATGCCGGCCGTGCCGAGGCCATGGCAGCTACGCAGGCAGTAGCTGAGCGCTGCGGGATTCGCACGATCGACCGCGCCCAGCTCGACGACTGGCTGGCCGACTCCACTCGCACCACCTACTTCATGGACGTACGCACACCCGCGGAATTCGCCGCTGGGCACCTGTCGGGCGCGACCGGCGCCCCCGGCGGGCAACTCGTGCAGGCCACCGACGAGTACCTGGCCACCCGGGGAGCGCGGGTCGTGCTCGCCGACGGCGACGGCATCGGCGCCACCATGACCGCGTCGTGGCTCATCCAGATGGGTTGGGATGCCTGCGTGCTGGAACCCGACTGGCTCGACAAGGCCCAGCTCGTCGAGAGTGCCGACGACGAGACGGCAGCCGCGATCCGCTCACGCCAACCACCGCTGCCCTACGACCCCACCGACGCCGAGGTGGCACGAGCCGCCATGGAGGCATACCTGGTCTGGGAGGTCGCCCTGCCCGGCCAGTACGCCCGCGACGACCTGGTCGAATTCCGTTTCTGCTAGCGAACCCATCGCGTTTACGCTGGCCGTTACGAGCGGGGCGGACCCAGCGCACGGCTCATGTTGTTGGAATGGGTCCGTCCCGCTGTGCGTACAGGGCACGGGTGGGTGCGGCCTGCTTGGTTGCCCACGCGGCAGCGATCAGTCAGGCGGCACTTCGACTAGCCGGTCAATCTTGGATTCGATCCGCTCGACTTTGGATTCGATCCGCTCGACTTTGGTCTCGATCCGGTCGACTTTGGTCTCGATGCCTTCGATCCGGTGAGTGAGGCGTGCCTCTGCCGCACCTACGGTGCCAGCGATCTCACCTCGCAGAACGCGCACGGCGTCGGCGACGTAACGCTCGACTTCGGGCTTCAGCCCGTTCACCGAACGTTCAAGGTCTTCAAGGGTTGCATGCTCAATTACTGCCATGCCAGCACCGTAGATCGACGAGCTACCTCGGCCGCATCGATTTTCCTTCGCAATCACAGTAACGGCAGCGGGCTGCGCCGGGACAGCTACAGGTCGGCGAAGCGCTCGATGGTTTCGGCCCAAGCGCTGGCGTCGTCGGGCGTGGAGATGACGGTCTGCAGCCCGGCCATCGGTGACACGGGCACGGCGATCCGGCTGACGCCGCGCCGGGCCAGCTCGGGAATCTCATCGAGGTCGGCTGGCAGCTGCACGGTGATCTCCAGCGCGTCGGGATCGCGGCCGTGCTCGGCGGCCGTCTGGCGGGCGAGGTCGATGAGGTCCCACGGCGCACCGCGTGCGGGGAAATAGCCGTCGCCGAGGCGTCCGGCTCGACGTGCCGCAACCTTCGAATCACCGCCGACGATGATCGGCACCGAGCCGTTCACCGGCTGGGGTCGGCAGTACGCCGCGTCGAAGTTGACAAACTCGCCGTGGAACGTCGGTCGGCCGGCCGACCACAGCTCGCGCATCGCCGCCACGTACTCGTCGGTGCGAGGACCGCGGTCGTCGAAGTGATCGCCGACACCGATGGCGTCGAACTCCTCACGCATCCAGCCCACGCCGATGCCCAGCAACACCCGGCCGCCCGACATGTGGTCGAGCGTGGCGATCTGCTTGGCGCACACCACCGGGCTGTGCTGGGGCACGATCAGGATGCCGGTGCCGAAGTTGATGGTGGACGTGACGCCCGCCATGTAGGCCATCCACATCAGCGGATCGGGCAGCAGCAGGTCTTCGACGCCGCCGGCCATCTTGCCGTCGGGGCTGTAGGGGTACTGCGACTGGTAGCCCGACGGGATCACGGTGTGCTCCACCGTCCACGCCGACTCGAAGCCGGCGGCCTCGCCCGCTTGCACCAACTCGGTCGCAAGCGCGGTGTCCATGGCGAACTTGCCGGTGTTGCAATACCTGAGCCCAAACTTCATGTCGCTGTCCCTTCGCTGAGCACGTATGTCGTCGACGGTCCTCGATGATCGGCCCGCAGTCTCGCACGCACCCCCGCCCGTCATCCGATGAACTCCGATGCTTGAGCCGGCCGGTGAACTCCCGTGTGCAGCGGCGGCGCGTCGCGGTCACCCGGTTCGGTTCAGCGCGTTGCCTGCGGCGACCGCTGCGGTGCCCCGATCCAATACCGTGCCCTCACCCGCCCCCAACACCGCCCGCCCAGGATTCGCCATGCCGTTCTTGCCACACGTCTCAGACATCTTCGACCCGTCTCGCTGGAGTGCCGTCGACGGGTTCGACTTCACCGACATCACCTACCACCGCGCCAACGAGCACGGTACGGTCCGCATCGCGTTCGACCGGCCCGATGTGCGCAACGCGTTCCGGCCGCACACCGTCGACGAGCTGTACCGGGCGCTGGACCACGCCCGCATGACCCCCGACGTGGGCTGCATCCTGCTGACCGGCAACGGACCGGCCCCTGCCGACGGCGGCTGGGCGTTCTGCTCGGGCGGCGACCAGCGAATCCGCGGCCGCGACGGCTACCGCTACGCCGACGGCGAGACGGCCGCCGGCATCGATCCGGCCCGCACCGGCCGCCTGCACATCCTGGAGTGCCAGCGGCTGATCCGCATGATGCCCAAGGTGGTGGTCTGCGTGGCGAACGGCTGGGCGGCGGGCGGCGGCCACAGCCTGCACGTGGTGTGCGACCTGACGATCGCCTCGGCAGAGCACGCCCGCTTCCGCCAGACCGACACCAACGTGGCCAGCTTCGACGGCGGTTTCGGTTCGGCATACCTGGCCCGCCAGATCGGCCAGAAGAAGGCCCGCGAGATCTTCTTCCTCGGTCGCACCTACTCCGCGCAGGAACGGTTCGACATGGGCGACGTCAACGCCGTGGTGCCCCATGCCGACCTGGAGTCGGTGGCGCTGGAGTGGGCGGCCGAGATCGTGTCGCGGTCGCCCACCGCACAGCGCATGGCCAAGTTCGCCTTCAACCTGATCGACGACGGCCTGGTGGGCCAGCAGGTGTTCGCCGGCGAGGCCACCCGCCTGGCCTACGGCACCGACGAGGCCGCCGAAGGCCGCGACGCCTTCCTGGAAAAGCGCGACCCCGAATACGACCAATTCCCCTGGCACTTCTGACCGCGACGCGAATTCATCCTTGCCGCGCTGTGCTTGGTGCCGGCTCGCTGCCTTGGTCACGTGCAGTTGCTGGAAACCGTGCGAATCTTGCTTACAGTGCCTGCCCGCTGCCACACCGCACTACGCGGGCTTCGATTCTGCGAGCGCCTCGCGTGAATGGCCTGCGCAATGCCTCGACGTCAGCGGTGCGATTGGCCTTCTTGCTGGCGAAGAGGCCGGCAAGAGAGGCACCGCGCGTCGGTACGAACATAGCGCTGTCGTGCAGCCGATTGATTCCGGCCTGCATCTGCTTTCGAGCGCCGCTGTCCATGACCTGCTTGATCTCGACAACGAGCCATTCGAGACCGCCTTCGATTCGTCTCAGAATGAGCAGGTCTGGTTTGGAATCGCTCGGTCCAAAGGCGGTACAGCGGTCGCATTCGATCGCCAACAACGCGCCGCGGACTGAGAGCCGGCATCCGCGATAGCTCAGCTGCACCGCTTCAGAAGGTCTGGCGTTCGCATCGCGCACGATGCGCCCGCACGTTGCGTGCAGATCGACGATGTCGGCCTTGTCGCTCAATCGAGTTGACCGACCAGTCGAGCGGAGTCGTCAGCGAGATCCTGCGCAACCTTGACAAATTCGTCTTCAGGGATGCCCCACAGTGGATCGATCTTCACGGGGTCTACCGTGGCCAACGATTCCGGCGCGCTGCGATCAAATCGGTGCACGGCCACATCGTCAGATCCGAGGCAGTCGTCCCGCAGATAGCCGGCCCCACGGTCGGCAGCCGCCAGCTGGCCAGCCTCATGTCGCAGTATCGCATTCGAGATCTCGTGCAACAGGACAGAACTGTGAGTTGCACACACGACGCGCACGCCGGCATTCGCAAGGCGCACCAGAACACGCGCAACCGACCGGATCGCCTCCGGGTGCAGATGAGATTCCGGTTCGTCCACGATCAGCATGTCACCCGGAGCAAGTAGTCGTTCCATCCAGATGGACAACGGTGCGAGGTCGGCGACCATAGAAGAAGCGTGACGAATCGGAATACGGTGCCCGTGCTGCTCGTATGCGAGCGTCGGCACGAGATCCGCGTCAGGCTCGACGATGATCTTGCCTTCCATGACCTCTTCGAGCAGTGCCTTTGCCACATCGAACGCCGAGGTGTCCGGGGACACGTCGGCACCGAACGAAGTAGCGGTCCTGCGACGGCGCTGTAACTGTCGACCCATCACATCGGCTAGATGGTTAGTTCCAAGGGTTAGTGGTCGTAGGGGGTGAGTGAGCGGCTGGGGTGGGTGTGCCGGTAGGTCTCGTTGTGCCAGATGGCTGCTGTGAGGGCGAGGAGTCGGGTGCCGATGCGTGCGGCGACGCCGGGGC
>JAJDTF010000079.1 GCA_022827265.1 Acidimicrobiia bacterium
GCCCCGGCGTCGCCGCACGCATCGGCACCCGACTCCTCGCCCTCACAGCAGCCATCTGGCACAACGAGACCTACCGGCACACCCACCCCAGCCGCTCACTCACCCCCTACGACCACTAACCCTTGGAACTAACCATCTAGAAGCAGCACCACACGGCAGCCAAGCGATTTTCGCCCAGCGCAGACCGCCCGGTCGCACTGGCCGGGGCGGCGCTGCTGGGGACCGTCGCGAAGGCAGGGAGATGACGCCAGCGGGGAGCGACGCCGCACTTGCGGCAACTGTTCGGGGGCGCGAAGTGAGATGCCACACAACTTGACACGGGAGCGTCTGACAGGCCCCTTCCCGCCGTCGCTGTCCTCCACCCGTACCAAGACTTCGTGCGGCACCTTCGCGTCGGCCTCAGCAATCTCGATCAGGAGCGCCAACATGACCTCCATCGCGTCGGATCCGTCGGGTTCGCCATCGACGAAGACGACGTCGCTGTCGCCGAAAGCGAAGCCGTCGAGGGCGAAGTCGGTGGCGCCGTCGCGGTCTGCGTCGATCTCGATCAGGCGCGTCCGCGGCTGCCCGATGCTCGATGCGTCACATTCGTGGGCCACCTCGGTCCAGTGCACCGCGAGATCCACCGTGCTGGCGCCGCCCGTGAACCGCTTGCGCCCGCCGGTGTCAATCGGTGTCTCGAAGTCGAGCCCCAACCGCTCGATGGTGAACAGCCGGTTGAAGTCGCGGAGAGCCTCAAGGTCGTCGGCTACCTCACCGATGGTTGCGCTGTCAGCGGGGCCCGACAGTGCCACGACCAAGATGTGCTGGTTCGGCAGCGACACCTGCACCGATGTGGTCTGGGTGACCGACCAGCTGCTCGGGCGGCGGCTGCGCACGTCGAGATCGATGGTCCACTCGTTGCCGGCTGTGCCGTCGATTGCGGTACCGGGCTTGGCGATGATCCTCAGCGACTCGATGGGGGCCTGCGTTTCGCCAGCGTTGAGCGTTACCGAGGCCGCCGATACCGCACGCGGCTCGGTCACGGTGATCCGGCTGACGCGCGGCGCTGTGGTGTCGCGAGTCACCACCCGCCTGATCGCCCTGCCCGCGTTGCCCGCCAGGTCGCGCAGCTGGCTGGAGGCGATCGTGATGCTGTCGCCGATCTTGAGACCGTCGTCGAACGAGCTCGGCGCAGCCACGTCGAACCTCACGACCCCGGCGGGCACTGTCACCTGCTCTGACACAGGCCTGATGCCGCTGCGCCGGAACACCACGGTCACCGAGTTGTCGGGAGCCCGCAGCGGCTCATTGGCTTCGATCCAGATCTTGCTGCTGCCCTGTGCTGCGTTCAGCGTCAGCGTGGGCGCTGTCTCGTCGGCAGCCACGAAGTACTCGACACGGCCCACCCGCCGGCTGCCGGTGGCGATGCGGATCTTGCCGTCGAGGATGCCGATGCGGTCACGGCCCTGCAGCGGCGTGATGCACCTCACATAGTCGTCCGATCTCAGGAATTCGGTCACCGTCGACGGCAGGGCGTCACGCTCGGTCAGCAGCAGCGGCGCGCACATCTCGCCAAGCAGCGGCCCGCTGACGATGGCATCGGGCAAGCGCCATCCCTAGGCAAGGCCGACGTCGCCGCTGTCGTCGAAGCACTGCTGCGGCGGGTCGGTGCCCAGCAGCTGCTCGGCGATGTCGATCGCCGCGGCAAAACGATCGCC
The DNA here is from genome assembly GCA_022827265.1 of Acidimicrobiia bacterium. Classification (GTDB taxonomy): domain Bacteria; phylum Actinomycetota; class Acidimicrobiia; order Acidimicrobiales; family Poriferisodalaceae; genus Poriferisodalis. The sequence continues at coordinate 1,701 of JAJDTF010000079.1, forward strand.
GCCTTGCCAGCGCTGCGTGGTGATGCCCAGGCCCTTGACGCTGTCCTCGACCGCTGCGCTCACTGCCGCCGTGCCGCCCAGGATCACAACATGGTCGGTGAGGCTCTCGCGCAGGAATGTGGCCACTGCCGCCGGCAGCGCCGAGGCGGAGGTCAGCAGGATCGGGTGCTCGCCGCGGTACGCAAGCGGGCCGGCTGCGAGCGCGTCGGCGAAGTTCTCGCTGGTAGCCAGCAGCGCCCGCCCCGTCTTGCGACCCCAATTCCGGCAACGACACCGGCACAGACCGTCTGTCTATCTGCGCCGTGGCATGCCTGCATCCCATCGAGGTGACCGGTCAACAAGGGCAAGACACCGACTGCGCTGGCGGTGCGGTCACCATCGAGTTCGATGGCGGTCTGTCACCCCCAGGACTCCCTTCTGTCAGCGTTCGCCGACTTGGCGGGCAGGCCGCTCGAGCGGCGGGCCGGCCCTGTGCACAACTGGCTGGCCGCTAGGGGCGGGCGTTGATGTAGGCGTCGACTCGCCAGACGATGGTGTCGTCGTCGCTGCCGAAGTCGTTCACGGCGATGGTGGCCATGAACCCGCCGGCGCCGTAGCCGTCGTCGGCCAGGCCCGCCACAGCGGCACCGGCGAGGATTTCTGACGGCTCGTCAGGGTGCGTCCCGTACACCGAGCGCATCCACGATCCCGACCGCACCACGCTCATGCCGCGCAGCTCCCACCGGCCCGACACGAACTTGGCCTCGCCCTCGGCGATGCCCGAGATCGTGCCCGCCGGGGTCTCCACCGACCAGCGGGCGTTGAAGGTGTGCGGGCGCCCGGCACCGAAGCCGCGGTCGATCTCCAGCGACACGAATGCCTCGCTGACCCGCTGGCGGTGCGGCGTCAGGTGTGCGAACACGCCGGGACCGCGGTTGCGGAACGCCAGCCGGGTGTTCTCGCCAGTGGACGGGCTCTCGTCGCTGGGCACGCCGCCCGACACCGGCTCGGCCGCCTCCACCACGTCGGTCAGCCAGAAGCGCCGGTTGGCATTGGCCACTACAGCTACCGACCGCGAGGTTCGCCCGTAGGGCCCCACCGCCCGCGCATAGGCGGCTGCCGTCTCGGACAACTCCAAAGCCAAGCAGCCCGGGCTGGCCGGCTGCGGCTTGCGGCGCTCGCCGTCGATGTCGCCCCGGTACCAGCCGAGCGCTGTCAGGTCGGCCTCGAGCAGCGGTGAGCGGTCGGGCGATGTCTCTGCCAGCAGCCAACGGGCCTCGGCATAGGTGCCCCGGGGGAAGCACAACCACGTCTGATCGGTGCCGGCCGAAGCACTCGTGGAGCTGTCGGCACCGCCGATGGGGCCGTCGGCATTCGCTCGGTGGAATACGGTGCCGTCGACACCGAGCGTGGTAGCGAACGCACCGACGCCTCGTTTCGCATCGGGCGCCTTTTCGATGCGATCGGGGTCTTCGTGATGCGGCGTATATGCGCCCGCGAGCACCGGTACTCGCGGCTCGGCGTCGGGTGCCAGCCTGCCGCTCACCAGCGACGAGGCTTGGGCCAGCAACTCGGAGGTAATCACCGCTTCGCCGCCAAACGCCACGACGAGGCCGGGGGCGAAGCAGCGTCCTGAATTGACTGCGACGGTGTACGCGTCGTGGTCGTCGGCGCCTGATCCGCCCGCGTCGAACCCGCCGACATCACGCATGCACAACCGGCCCGGCACGAACACGTCTCGCAAAAACTCCGCTACCGACATGGGCAGTTCGGTGGCTCCCGCTGGCACCAGCAGCATGGGAGTTGCGGTTCGCTTCGGACGAGGCACCGCCGTCGAGGTTGGGGCGCTCGCAGGCTGCCGTGCTATTGCCACCAGGCCCGGCTCGTTCGCGTCGACCGGCCCCGCCAACCGCTCGGTGACATATGGGTGATCGTCAGGCGACGGAGCCGACGCGGCGCCGCAGAACGCACCGGCACCGAGTGCGTCAGGCCAGCCGTAGGTGCGCCGAGGTCCGTCGCTCAGCGCTGCCAGGCACAATGACGACCGAGCAAAGTCGTCGCCTGAGCGGGTGGGCCACCAACCGCCGAAGATCTTGGCCATCTCCACGCTGGTCTCGTATCGGTCTGCTCCCGCCACCCTTCGTAACTCGGCTCCGGCGATCTGAGCGGCCAGTTCCGCGACCGCCGCTGGCACCCGTGACGAGTCGCCGAGCACGATCAGGTTCTCGACGTCAAGCAGGCTCAGCGCTACCGCGGTCTCTTCGGGCAACTCGTCGCTGCCGTCGTGCAACAGCACCGGCACTTGCCAGAAGCTGGTCCACCAGCCGGCTGCCAGGGCATCGAGGCCCTCAGCCAGCACGACGGCGCGGCCCAGCACTTCGCACCTGCTGGCCCGCTCACGCCACTCCACCACCGAGTTGGCATAAAAGGCCGGCACCGCATCGCCGTCCGATGCCGATGGGTCTTTGCAACCGGCGACACCGCGTGGAACCGAGCGTGTTCCTAGCGACAGCGCGACGGACGCGGCCGTTCCGTATCGAGACTCGCCGCTCACCCTGAAGACCTCGTCGTAGCCGACAGAGACGAGCTCCCGTTCGATCTCGACGGGCACCGCAGCGGGGCCTCCCACAATGATGGCCTGCCGAGCTGCGTTGCAGCCGCCGCTCCGCAGGTCTTGCGCAGCCAGCCGGGCGGCATGGTTGAGCGAATCGGCGCTGTCCCGCACCGAGTCGGTCAACAGGATGGGCGCGGCGAACGTGTCGACTCTGGCGAAGCCGCCGATCGGGTCGAAGAGCGGATCCCTAGCGGCCACACGACGCAGGTAGGGCTCGCTTGAACGGCCCGTGGAATCGGACAGCGAGGCGGCCGTCACCGCGTCTGCCGGGACGTCCGACGCCACCACGATGATCGATCGCGGGCACAAGCCCAAACCCCACCATCCCTCCGCAGAGCCCAAACTGCGGCCGGTGCCAGAGGTGGCGTCGGGTGAGTCGAAGGGATAGCCGCCGTTGCCTCGCAGGGTCAGCGCTACGGCCAGCGCGGTCTGGTGACGGTCGGGACCCCACATGCGCACCGCGTTCGGCCACGCCTCCAGCTCAGGTATTGCCAAGTACGAACGTGGCCACTGGCGAGGCGAGATCGGGCCGTCTTCGGGTGCGCTCTGGCCGCTCGCACTCGGGATGGCCAGCAGCGATGCCGCTGTCATGGCTGCGGCCAACGCAGCAACCCACCGAACCCGCCTGCGCGGCTGCGTCAATTCCACGAGAGGACAGCTTGTCTCAGCAGCAGCATGGCTCCAGCGCGAGATTCGGGAATCGGCGGCGATGGTATCTCGCTGTATCACCGCGTCGGCGGCGGTAGCGGGTCGCGACCCCACCCGCAGAGGCGGATTTCGCCGCGTCGTGGCCGGCTACGGCTCGACGCCCAAGGTCGTCTCGATGCGCGCCAGACGCTCGGTGTGATCGAGCAGGATCGCGTTGACCTCCCCGAACCGCTCGTCCACCTGCGCGAACCTCGCATTCACGTCGTCGCGGAGCATCCCGATCTCGCTGCGCACGTTGCCGATCTCGCCGTGTACGTCGTTGCGGAGCATCCCGATCTCGTCGCGCACGCTGCCGATGTCGTCGCGCAGGGTGTTGAAGCCCACCACGGCAAGCCCGAGCACGCCCGCGATCAGCGCCGCGCACGCCGTGCTCAGCACCGGCACCAGCAGCGACCGCCGCTCGGCAGCCCGTGCCGCCGACAGCACGGCTGACTCAGCCGGCTGCTGGCCGCCAGCCTCCGGTGCGTCAGCCGGTGGGCGGTCCTCGGTCACATCAGCGATGGTACTCACCGTGCCTCCCGGCGCTCGTGCGCCCACTGTCGGCGCGCTCGCGAGCGAACCTAGAAGCAGCACGACACGGCAGCCAAGCGATTTTCGCCCAGCGCAGACCGCCCGGTCGCGCTGGCCGGGGTGGCGCTGCTGGGGACCGTTGTGAAGGCGGGCAGGTGGCGCGAGCGGGGGGGTGACCGCTGTCACCATCGCTCTCTCGGGTGGCCGGGGACGCGGAGGGGCCCCGGGGCGGGTGCCCCGGGGCTCCTTCGTTGCTGTCAGTCGTGTGACTGTTGGCTGTCGGCCTGTGCCGTTCGGGCGGGTCGCCCGGACGGCCCGGGCCGACTGTGCGTCTGGCTCCTAGGGAGCCTTCACGCTGCTGG
>JAJDTF010000083.1 GCA_022827265.1 Acidimicrobiia bacterium
CTCGGCGACGACCCAAGGACACTTGAGGGCTTGGTGGCTCCCCCGGACGTTGCGTCGGCTGAGGCTCCGGCTGCCACGACCTAGTGGTCGCCGCCGGGAGCAAGCCGCGAGACACTCCTGTCTCCGCGCTTTCTGACAGCATGCCGCCCGTTCGCTTTGACGAGTTCATGGATGAGGCGCTGTATGGCGCTTCTGGCTTCTATGTGGGCGGGGCGCGACCGGCGGCTCGGGGCGGTGATTTTGCGACGTCCCCCGAACTGGGCACGCTGTTCGCGCGGTGCGTCGCGGGCTACCTGGATCGCACGTGGGATGAGCTGGGCCAGCCCGACCCGTTCGTAGTGGTCGAGGGAGGCGCCGGCCGCGGGACGCTGTGCCGCGATGTGCTCGCCCATGTCGAGACGTGCAGCCACGCATTGCAGTACGTGATGGTCGAGCGGGTGGACTGGCAGCGAGACGAAGCGCTTGCCCGGATCGCCGATGTCGGTATGTCGGAGTGCGCCGTCGCGGCGCCTGATCTCCCCGCTGGCCCGCTCGTGGGCGTCGTGCTCGCCAACGAGCTGCTCGACAACCTGCCGTTTCGCCTGCTCGAGCACTCGGAGACTGATTGGCAGGAGGTGCATGTCGAACGCGCCGGGCGCGAGAGAGAGGTGCTGCGGGATGCGCCGGCCGATGCGGCGGCGATGGCCGAGGCAGTGGCCCCTGGCGTAGCGCTGAGCACGCGTGTGCCACTGCAGCTGAAAGCAGCGGTGTGGGTCCGCCGGGCGCTGCGATCGCTCGAGCGAGGCCGGCTGCTGACGTTCGACTACGGCGTGCGCCGCACTGCCGAACTGGCACAGCGTCCTCAGAGCGAGTGGCTGCGCACCTACTGGTCCCAACAGCGTGGGCACGACCCGCTCGGTGCCCCAGGCACCGCGGACATCACCTGCGATGTCGCGTTCGACCAGCTGCCGCCAGGTGCGACGTTGAGCACCCAGGCCGAGTGGCTCGCTGCGGCCGGCATCGGTTCGATGACGGCCGACGCCCGGGCGCTGTGGCAGCGGAAACGATCCAAGCCGACGGCTGAGGCGCTTGCAGCTCGGGCGCTGCTCGACGAAGCAGCAGCGCTCACCGACCCCGACGGCATGGGCGCCTTCTGGGCCGCCGAGTGGCGAGTCGGCTGAGCCGCTGATTTCGTCTCCGCGCGGCTTCGACGAGGATCGTGTTCGCGCCGCGCCATTCGAGTCGCGGGAGGTGTTATCTTGCCGCAGGTCATACTCGCTCGGGCAATGGTGTCGTCGCAGCCCGCAACTCGTGTTCGAAGAGAGAAACATCTTGAGAAGGCTCCTCACGGTCATTGTTGTCACGTCACTCATCTGCGCCCTCATGGCTCAGCCGGTGGGTGCCCAGTCCGGATCTTCGGAACCTGTCATCTCGCCACCTTCAGAGCCAACCAACGACCTCGGAGCAGATGATCCCGAGGACGATGATCTGGACCCCATGGAGGATCCGCCAAAACCACAGCGCCATCCGACCCTCATCTGCGGAACCCATGCCTACTTCACCGGGCCGTTCATCGTCAGTGGGAACTGCCTGAGCCCGTTTGACACGCCCCCAGTGAATGACACCTACGGTGGCTTGGTAGCGGCAGTCTGCCGTGCAATTGACTCTGTTCTCGATGCCGCAGAAGATCAGTTGGACCGATACGTGGAATCGGAAACCGAGAAATACAGCGTGTATCGAAAAACCGTGCAGCGCGCCCGAAAGGTCTACAAGCAACTGCCCAAGAAGTACCGGCGAATGGTCCGAAGGGGAGTGTCTTACGGTTCTATCGCGTGCTTCATTGCGACGCCGTAACCATTTCAACTCGTCAGAATCAACCGTGGCTGAGTTCCCGAGCATGGATCAACCGCCGCCGAGTTTCGCACATCGCGCGCTGGCCGGTATCAGAAGGTACTGGGCACGATTCTGGGAATCCGGCCTTTGGGGTGCTCTTCAGAGAATCGAGACGATTGCGTTCATTGTTCTCTTGGCGCTGATCATCTGGCGAGTCGCCACCGGTTGAATGCCGTGGCACCGTGCTCAGCGGTTGCTTGGCGCCATCGGTTGAGCGGCCAAGTGGGCTGAGGCTGCGACTGCGGTGCTCATCGGGCGCGACCCCACTGAGGCCTCGGGTTCGATTCGGGTCCGCAATCGACTCGGCGGCATGAGCGCGTTCTGGCCCGCTGAGTGGCAGATCGGCTGAGCGTCGGCAGCCGCGCCCGAGTCGGCACGCCCGTGGGACGCTGAGCGGGCGCCCACTACTCTGCGAATCTGGCTGGGCAGGATCGCGCATCGCACGCGACGCTGACCCGATCCGCACTCGCACACCGCCGGCACGACGAGACAGGGGCACCGATGGCCATGACACCAGCGAACGGCACGAGCACCGAGGCGACGATCGAGGACTACTACGTCGAAGACCGCGTCTTCGAACCCGCGGGCAGCTTCCGCTCGGCAGCGCTGACCGCAGACCGGTCGCTGTACGACGAAGCAGCCGCCGACCGGCTGGCGTTCTGGGCTCGCCAGGCCCGCGAGCACGTCACTTGGTTCACCGACTTCCACACCGTGCTCGAGTGGGACCTGCCGTTCGCGAAGTGGTTCTTGGGCGGCACGCTCAACGTGTCCTACAACTGCCTCGACCGTCACGTCGAGGCCGGCCGCGGCGACAAGGTGGCCTACTGGTGGGAGGGCGAGCCAGGCGACACCCGCACCATCACCTACGCCGACCTGCTCGACGAGGTGTGCAAGTTCGCCAACGTGCTGGCCGGCCTCGGCGTGGAGCGCGGCGACCGCGTGTGCATCTACATGCCGATGATCCCCGAGCTGCCGGTGGCGATGCTGGCATGCGCCCGCATCGGCGCGGCCCACTCGGTGGTGTTCGGCGGGTTCTCCGCCGACTCGCTGTCGGACCGCATCGACGATGCATCTGCCAAGCTGCTCATCACCGCCGACGGCGGCTACCGGCGGGGCGAGCCGTTCGGGCTGAAAGACACCGCCGACGCCTCAGTCGCGGCCACCAGCACCATCGAGAACGTGGTGGTCGTGCGGCGAACCGGCCAGGACGTTGCCTGGGACGACAGCGTCGACCTCTGGTACCACGACCTGATGGACGGCGCGTCAGCCGACTGCCCGCCCGCCCACATGGATTCCGAGGACCTGCTGTACCTGCTGTACACCTCGGGCACCACGGCCAAGCCCAAGGGCATCATGCACACCACCGGCGGCTACCTCACCCAGGTGGCGTTCACGCACCGCTACGTGTTCGACCTCAAGCCCGATGCCGACGTGTTCTGGTGCGCGGCCGACATCGGCTGGGTGACCGGACACAGCTACATCGTGTACGGGCCGCTGGCCAACGGCGCGTCGTCGGTGATGTACGAGGGCACGCCCGACACGCCGCGCCCTGAGTTCCGCGACGGCGCAGGCACACAAGACAGAGCGAGCTGGCCCAAGGACCGGCTGTGGGACATCATCGAGCGCTACGGCGTGACCCAGCTCTACACCGCCCCCACCGCCATCCGCACGTTCATGAAGTGGGGCGCGGGCGAAGTCGAGCGCCACGACCTGTCCAGCCTGCGGGTGCTCGGCACCGTCGGCGAGCCCATCAACCCCGAGGCCTGGATGTGGTACCACACCCACATCGGCGGGGGCACCTGCCCCATTGTGGACACGTGGTGGCAGACCGAGACCGGCGGCCACATGATCACCCCGCTGCCGGGCGTCACCACCACCAAGCCCGGCTCGGCCACCCATGCGCTGCCGGGCATCACGGTGGAGCTGGTGGACGACGCTGGCAACCCGGTCGAGCGGGGCGGCGGCTACCTGACCATCACCGAGCCGTGGCCGTCGATGCTGCGGGGCATCTGGGGCGATCCCGAGCGCTACCGCGAGACCTACTGGAGCACCTATGAGGGCCGTTACTTCGCCGGCGACGGCGCCAAGCTCGACGACGACGGCTACCTGTGGCTGCTGGGCCGGGTCGATGACGTGATGAACGTGTCGGGCCACCGCATCTCCACCACCGAGGTCGAGTCGGCGCTGGTCGACCACCCGTCGGTGGCCGAGGCTGCCGTGGTGGGCGCAACCGACGCCACCACCGGCCAGGCCATCGTGGGCTACGTGATCCTGCGCGGCGGCCACGATGCCACCGACGAGCTGCGCGCCGAAGTGCGCCAGCACGTCGCGACCAAGCTCGGCGCGATCGCACGGCCCAAGGCAGTGGTGCTGGTGCCCGACCTGCCCAAGACCCGCTCGGGCAAGATCATGCGCCGCCTGCTGCGCGACGTGGCCGAGGGGCGCCAGCTCGGCGACACCACCACGCTGGCCGACGCCGGCGTGGTGGAGGAGATCCGCACCCGCGCCGCCGAAGCCCCCAGCGAAGACTGAGCCACGACGTCTTGCTGCCTCCGCCTCGAAGTCACTGACGTGCGCCACGCCTGTCTCTTGACGGATCGACGCCACGCGTATGCGGTCGCAGGCATCCGGTGAGCCCACAGTGACCGAAGACAACGACTGGCCGGCGTACTGGTGGTGGCGGGACGGGCCGGTGCCGCCGGGCGACTGCGTGATCGTCGACATCGACGGCGTGCTCGCCGATGCCTCCCACCGCCAGCACCACCTCGACGGGCCCTGGCGCGACTGGGACTCGTTCTTCGCCGACGTGGGCGACGACGACGTGCTCGACGAGGTCTTCGAGCTGTTGGTGCTGCTGAATCCCGAGCTGGTGGTGGTGGCGCTCACCTCCCGCCCGACGTGGGTGTCGGGCGCGACGCTCGACTGGCTCGTCAAGCACAAGGTCCGCTGGGACCTGCTCATCATGCGCCCGATGGGCGACTTCCAGCCGTCGCCGCTGTTCAAGGGCGAGCAGACCCAGGCGTTGCTGAAATGCGGCTACACGCCGCGCCTTGCCATCGACGACGACATGCGCAACGTCCGCATGTACCGCGACCTCGACCTGCCCACGCTCTACATCGACAGCGGCTATCACCCCCACTAGCCCCGCCGTGACTACTCCGGACCTGACAGCATGAGCCGGTGACTCGCACAGCGCTGGTGATCGGCGGCACGGGGCCGACGGGGCCTGGCGTGGTGAACGGGTTGTTCGAGCGCGGGTACGACGTCACGGTTCTGCACACCGGGCGCCACGAGGTCGACACCATCCCGCCCGAGTCCGAAGTGCCGCACATCCACACCAACCCGTTCCGCATCGCGGAGGTGGCCGAGGCGCTCGGCAACGCCACGTTCGACGTCGTGTACGCCATGTACGGCCGGCTGCGCGACCTGGCGCCGTACTTCGTGGGCCGCTGCGGGCAGTTCATCGCCGTGGGTGGCATCCCCGTCTACAAGGGCTATGCGCGCCCGGCGCAGAACTGGCCGCGCGGTCTGCTTACCCCGCTGCGCGAGTCAGCCGATCGGGCGGTGAACGACGCCAACGACAAGGTGGCCAAGATCGTCGCCACCGAGGACGTGCTGTTCGAGCATCACCCCGGCGCCACCATTTTCCGCTACCCGCTCATCTACGGGCCCGGCCAGATCAACCCTCGCGAGTGGCTGATCGTGCGGCGCATCATCGACGGCCGCCGCCGGATCATCGTGGCCGACGGCGGCCTCACTCTGCGCGCTGCGGCGTACGGCCCCAATGCCGGCCACGCCCTCACGCTGGCCGCCGATCATCCCGAGGCTGCCGCCGGCAAGGCGTACAACATCAGCGACGAGCACACGCTGACCGCCCGCCAGACCATCGAGGTGATCGCGGCTGCGCTCGATGTCGAGCTCGACATCGTGAGCCTCCCCGAGGAGCTCGCGACCCCGGCCCGCCCCTTCCTGGGCGAGGAGAACTCGCTGCACCGGTCGATGTCGCCCGACCTGATGATCGCCGAGCTCGGCTACCGCGACAAGGTCGGCGTTGTCGAAGCGGTCGGCATGACGGCCCGTGACCTGTATGAGAACCCGGTCCGGCGCGGCAGCACGAAGGAGCGGCGCATGCAGGACCCCTTCGACTACGACGCCGAGGACGCCATCATCGACGCGTACCGGTCCTCCATCGCCAAAGCCGCCGAGCTGGCTGCGGCCTACGACCCCGACTTCCGCGGCCGCTACTCACCCGGCTCAGACGACTGGCGCCTGGTCGACGCCAAGAACTGACCGCCGACAACCAGCAACCTGCAGCCGGCGACGCCAGCTCAGACCCCGCCCGTGCTGGATGGCGCATTACCAGCCGGTGGGCTTGGTGATGATGCCAATCTCGTCGCTCACTGTGTCGGGCAGTTGGCTTTGTCGCAGGTGGCTCTTCCACAGACGCTTGACGTAGGTGGCTGCGTTGGCGAGTTCCCTCGGGCTGGCATTGCGGGGGTCCGGGTTGACCAAGACCACGCGAAGCCCCAAACCGTCGCGGACGTAGCGCATTGCACCGGCAAAGTCCGCGTCATTGGACACGATGACCGCTTGCTCGTAGTCGCCGTTGAATCCGTCCACCAGCAGATTGGTCGCGAGGTTCACATCAGATCCCTTTTCCTCCGAGTTCTTGATCAAGACATGGGAGGGCAGTCCGGCCACCGGTTGCGCCAGAGGTCGTCGCTTGACGCCGGACCGGAAGACGCCGTAGTAGGTCTCGAAGTCCGGCAGCGTTGCCAAGGCTCTCAGGTAGGTGAGTTGACGACGGGGTTGATTGGGGTTGCCAGGGCGTGCGTCGAGCCGTGCCGTGAAGTAGGACACCCGCTGGATGTGGTCCTGCGGAAAGAGAGTCTCGCCCAATTTCCGCAGATCCAGCCACCGAAACGGCGTGTCCTTCAAGGCGCGGTAGTAGAGATTGAACCCGTCGACATACAGGTTGGTGATCAAATCTCTGCTCCCACCAAAAGACAGAGACCGTCCCGAAGGACGGTCTCGACCCTACCGGCGAAGCGATAGGGGAAGTGCAAAGCAATCTACTACGGCACTGATGGGCCTTCAACACCGTTCGCTTCGGGAAGGGCCTCGCAGGGAGTGCGGTGAGCGGCTATGGCTCGCGGTAGGCGCGGCCAGCGCCGCCGAGCTGGCCGCCGCCTGCGACCCCGACTTACGCGTCGGAATCCGGCTGCTGTCACTAGCCTGAACGCCGACCGCACAGCGTCCGAAATGAGGTGCAGCACGACGTGCGCAACACGGCCAAGACCACCGTTCTTCTGGCTGGCCTCGCTGGCCTGATCCTGTGGATCGGCAGCTTCTGGGGTCAAGGCGGCCTCACGATCGCCGTCGTCTTGGGCTTGGCGCTGGTGGGCGGCAGCTACTGGTTCAGCGACAAGCTTGCGATCCGCTCGGCCCGGGCCCAAGAAGTTCAGCCGCACCAGCTTCCCGACTACTGGCGGATCATGGGTGAGCTGACCACGCTGTCGAATCTGCCGATGCCCCGGCTGTATGTCTCGCCTGACCCGCAGCCCAACGCCTTCGCCACCGGCCGCAATCCCCGCAACGCTGCCGTCTGTGTGACCGAAGGGCTCATCCGCCACCTCAGCTGGTACGAAATCCGCGGCGTGCTGGCCCACGAGATGGCGCACATTCGCAACCGTGACATTCTCATCGGCTCGGTGGCTGCAGCGGTGGCCACGATCATCACGTTCGCGGCCCGCATGGCTCAGTTCGCCTTGATCTTCGGCGGCGGCAGCCGTGACGGCGACCGCAACCCGCTCGGCGAGATCCTGCTCATCTTCTTGGCGCCGATCGCCGCGTTGCTGCTGCAGATGGCCATCAGCCGCAGCCGCGAGTACCAGGCAGACCGCACTGCGGCGCGTCTGATCGGCGACGGCGAGCCGTTGGCACGGGCGCTCGAGAAGCTCGACGCGGCTTCTAAGACCGTGCCGAGCCTGGCCGACCCCAACCAGGCTCAGATGTACATCGCCAACCCGCTGGCCAGCCGCCGCATGGGCTTCAAGGGCCTGTTCACCACCCATCCGCCGATGGAGGAGCGCATCCGCCGCCTGCGTGACGGCTCCTGGCAGGAAGCGATCTAGCCGGCCGACAAGACGCCGGCCTGCAAGGCAGCCGCCGACAAGACAGGCGCAGACAGCGTGAGGTTGGAAGCGGGCTGCTCACGGTTGAGCGTCAGGCGCATCGGGCGGCCCACCCACGGCTAGCCGCAACCCGAGCGTCTTGAGCACGCTGAGCGCGGGACGCACGGTGACCGACGCGTCGCCTTGCTCGAGCCGGTTCACGAGCTGACGCGACACTTGTGACACGTCGGCGAGACGTTGCTGGGTCATCAATGCACGCCGCCGAGCAGAGCGCACGGCCGCTCCGACATCGGCGGCAGTGAGTGGACGCTCGCCTGCTGTCATGACTTCCGCCCGGGGAGCTTCGAGCGGTGCCGTCCGTGATGCCCGCGATACAGCAGGCACGGATCGCCGGTGCTTCCGACGACGACACCACAGACGCCGCTCCCGCCAGCAGACGATGACCGTGCCTCTCGCTCCGTGACAGGGGCAACGGCTGGGTCAGAGCGCCGACTCTCGCTGAACACGCGACGTGCTCGTGCTGCGACTTGTCCGCTGATGTCGCGCGCTATGAGTTGCGCCCAAGACGGGCAGGCATCCGCAGCGGCTTCGAGAGCGTCCGGGAGCCGTACTGCTATGGATTCGAGTTCGTCATAGACGACCCCGGTCCGTAGGCGTTCCGCGGCGACAGACCATGCGGCGAGGCTGTCGGGGGCGCCGTCAGCGAACCGCATAGCCGGGCGTGGTGGCGTGCCTGGTGCGAGATAGGGCAGAGCGCTGCTCAGGTCATACAGCGGAGCGAGGCGCGCTACGCCTTCGTGGAGCAGCACGCTGTAGTTCTTGGAGTGCCCGTCGGTGTTGCCGATCAGCCAGTTCGCGTACATGCCGAGAAAGAACTCGTGTGCGTCGTCCTTGTCGCTTGCCTGGCGGAGGAACCGAAGTATCGCCTCTGGCGTCGGTCCGCCGTCTCGCTGATATTTGAACTCGGAGGCGAAACCGAGAGCTTGGCACAAATCTTCGCTATGCAGCCTGCCCACCTCGTCGCCGACGGCGCCGACAGAAGAGCGGTCGTAGCGGTCGACAACGATGCACGGCTCCCCGTCGAACATTTCAAGCGTGGTAGACGCCGTGGCGACACCGACCGCGCTCACAGCGGTCTGACACACATGCTCGTTTACGGCAATGGACTCACGACAGCCGGGATTGCGATGGCCGCTCTGCGGTTTCAGGATGTGCGTCGTGGCAAGCGACCCGGTCGGCAGATGCCAGCCTGCACCGTCTCGGCGGAGCGCCATTTTGGCTTGCGCGCCGCCGAGCGACAGCCTGAGTTCCCCGAGCCCAGGGGCGCCGAGCGGGTCGGCGTCATCTCCGGAGTCCGGTATGACGGTTCGCAGCAAATGGGCGACCTCGTCCTCGGTCAGATGGACCAGTGTGCCTTGCTGAGCGTCTGGCAATGTCGGCTGCTGGTGGAACTGGACCGCTCCGGCGCATTCCAAGCCTGCCCGCGTGCACAGCAGGTCAAACGGTGCCGCTGATGCTGCTTGGAGGTCTTGCGCCCACCGAGATCTGGTGCGCGGGTTGTCTGGCAGCAGCCCATCTATCCAGTCTGTGATGTCCAGGTTCCCTCGTGCGTTGCCATGGAACGACTGTGACAAGTCCTCTGGGGCAAATCCGCTGCTGTCGTCCCATGCGAGATGCACGGCACCGCGCCGCAGCCGCACGGCTACGCCGACCGGCGTGCCGTGAAGAAACACATGCAGGTGTGATGCAGAAGCAGGCACGGCAAGTTCAGATGTCGTCTGATGCGGACACCGGTTGGCTGTCGTCTTCGTTCAGTGACACTTCGACGTCAAGCGCGTGAAGTGCGCTGAGGAGATCACCGAGCGTGGTCTGATGGAGACCGGTTTCGAGGCGTGAGATGGTCGCCTGAGAGCGGCCGATGTCATCCGCGAGCTGCGCTTGTGTGCGGTGCTGTCGGCGGCGGAACTGCTGGACGATGCGCCCGGCTTGCATGGGGGTGCGGATCGGCAACCCTGCGGATGTCATACAAGCGAATATACCAGAAATATGCGCTTGTGCGACACAAGCGAAAGCTCGCTCCGCAGCCGCGCCAAATCTAGCCCTCAGCACACAGCCAGGGATTACGACACCAGATGCTCGGGCGGGTCCAGGAGCATGCAGCCGGCTTCGTCGGGGTCGTCGGGTCCGTAACGGGTGCCTCCCCCCGTCGGCTGGTCACCTCGATGAGGAGGTAGCCATGTCGACGATGCAGGAAGAGCAGCGCTCTCCCCCGGTCAGTCGGGCCTCTCGGCAGTCCCCATCGGCGTCGCGGCGCAGAGGAAGGCTCTGGTCTGCACCAGCTGGCGCCCGGCTATCGGGAACGGTGCCCGCCTGCATGCCCCTTGGGCAGCACGCAGCGTGCTTGCACCCGCGGCATCAAGGCGTTGCATCGAGGGCGCGCCGAGGTTGATCTCGCTGGCGCGGACACGGCGCCTGCCCGAAGTCGGGAGTGAACAGGTTCGGCGGCGGCACGCTGGGGGGGGGGTCGATCAAGGCTGCCACACACATAAGCTAGCGCATAGTGTTCCGCACTAGCGCATAACCTGCCGCAGTAGCGCACGATGCTCCACACTAGAGATCGCTTGGCCAAGGCGCGTGAGGTGGTCTAGCGAATGATTGCGATCGGCGCGACCGCGCGAGCGCCCAGAAACTCTCGATCCCGCCGCGGCCAGTGATGCGACGCTCACGATCCACAGCGTGCATGTTCTTCGCCTTCCCGCCCACGAACGTCTCATCCACTTCGACAGGTCCGGCCATGTCGCCGCCCATGTCCGACCACGCTTCGCGCAGCCGCTGAGCGAGGAAGTAGGCCGACTTCTGAGTGATGTTCAGGTCGCGGTGCAGCTTCATGCTCGACACGCCCTTCAGCGATGTCGCCCACAGGTAGATCGCGATGGCCCATGCGGCGCCGCTGCTTCGCCGGTTACGGCATGTGCTGCTGACCCGCCGCCTCATCGGCGGCAGTTGCGGCATCCAGAAACTCGATGCCGAGGCGGGTCTCGATGCGGGCGAGCCGGTCGCTGTGGCCGAGCAGGATCCCATGGATCTCGGCAAATCGCTGGTTGACCTCGACGAACCGCTGGTCCACCTCCGAAAAGCGCTGGTTCATGTCGCTGCGGAGGCTGTCGATCTGTCCCGTGGTTTCGGCACGCAGGCTGTTGATCTGTCCCGTGGTGTCAGCACGCAGTGCGCCGATCTCGCCCGTCATGTCGCTGCGGAGGCTGTCGATGCTGCTGTTCGTGCTGGCGATGTCGGCGCGCAGGCCGTTGAGGCTGAAGAACAGCAGGCCGAACATGCCTGCAACGAGTGCGCCAACGACGGCCGTGGGGATCGTGAGCGCGATCGACCGTCGCGTGTTCGCTGCAGAGGTCGCGGTGCCGGCTGCCGGAGCGGCCGTTGCGGGCACGCTGGGCGAGTCCGCGGGCGGCGAGCTTGCTGGCGTTGCGGCCTGCGTGGCTGGGGCCTCCGCTGGTGGTGACCCAGCCGGGGCGTCGCTCTCGGACCCTTCGGGCACGGTGGAAATGGTACTCACGGCGGCTTCGGTGCGGGAACGCTCGGCTTCGGACACGGCGGGCTCCTTGACGGTGCGGGGCAGGGTCGCCAGCCGACCGTAGGCCGCCGGGTTGAGGAACGAAAGTCATTTTCGGCATTTGTCGGCCAGCGAGCACGGGGCGGATCGCGGGGCATCGGTTGCCTGGGGGCGGACCGGCTGGCGCTGCGGACGGGCCGAGCGGGCGTAGCTTTGGCCGATTCGACCGCGATGCTGGCGGGCGCGGGCGTCGCAGCGCTGGCCGGCGCCGCGCCGCCGCGGCAGGGCGGTCGGGTATTGCTTTGGGCCGCTGGTGCTGGTTCACTGCTGGGTTACGGCGTGGCGTTTGAGGTGTTTCTGGTGCGAGTACGTTGTGCGCGCGTCCGGATGTGAAGGCAGAGAGGTCGAGGTGCAAGTCGAAGCAGACGGTGCGTCCGCGCGGCTCAGGCAAACAGGCAACCGGGTGGCGTCCCCCCCCCCCCCTTGGGGCGGCGTGCTGGCGTGACCGGCGCGGCTGATTTGTCCCCCCCCCCCCGTGGGCGATGGGCTGGTGTGATGGGCGGCTGGGGTCGCCGCGGCAAGGGTCGCGGCGTGCGGCGGTCGTTGGCCGCGGCGTCGGCGGTGCTGCTGTTGGCGTCGTTGCTGACGGTGGTGCCGGTGGGGCTGCCGTTGGCCGACGGGCCGTCTGAGGCGGGGGCGCAGCAGGTCACTTCGCAGGCGGTTCTGAACCGGGTCTCGATTGTGGAGGGCCAGACCCGCGAGTTCGCGATCTCGAATCTCACGTCGCGTCCCCGCTATTACGTGCATGCGAGCGTGGCGGGTTCCTTCACCGCCGAGGCCGGCGATGTGAGGGTCACGACGGACAATCTGCGCGGCCAGGCGCAGACGATCACGCCCGACGCCGACGCGCCGCGCGCTCATCGCCACACCACCTACAGCACGATCAGTTTCGAGGTCACTGCGAACGCTGACAGTGACGGTACGGGCGATGAGACGTTCGGGGTGCGTTTGTGCACGACTGCTGACTGCGCGGGTGGCACGGTGCTGGGCGAGTGGACGGTGACGATCACCGAGCCGGCCGCGGACACCACTCTCAACGGCACGGGCGCCACGCTGACGATTCCCGGGGGCAGTGCGGTGTCGGTGATGGAGGACTCCCGCAACCGCGACAGCCGCGACCGGCGGGCCACGTTCAGCATCGATGTC
>JAJDTF010000121.1 GCA_022827265.1 Acidimicrobiia bacterium
GTGCCGAGGGCTACCAGCCGCTCAGCTTCGGCGGCAAGCTGCTCAGCATCTTCATCGTGCTGATCGGCCTCGGCGTGGTCGCCGTGCCGTCAGGCCTGCTGGCCTCGGCGCTGTACAAGCACGACTCGCAGACCGCATGACATCTGGCGCGAAAACCATTGGAGATGACCGAGATTCTCGGACTAGACAGGACGCTGCGTCTCGCAATCGAAGGAGCCGACGTGGCTACCATGACCGGCATGGACCCCGAGGCCGCGGACGCTGAGTCCGAACGGTCGCCGGATCCGTCACCGCACGCTGCCGCTGCGCTCGACGCAGACCTGCTCGCCGAACTCGTAGCGCAGGCAGTCGCTGCCCAGAGCCGGCCGCGGCGTTCCGCACTGCTGACCGCGCTGGCAACCACCATCGTGGCAGGTCTCATCGCCGTGTCCGCAGCCGGCTACACCGCACTGCGCGCCGACATCACTGCGCTGCACACCGAGATCAACAACGTCGAGACACGCCTCCGCGCCGAGATCCAGGATTTTCGCGCCGAAGTGAACGCAACCCTGCTGGACCACACGGAGCGTCTCACCCGCCTCGAAACAACGTCGCAGCACCACACAGAGCGCCTAGCCCGCCTCGAATCCGTGACACAGCACCACACCGAACAGCTGAACCGCCTCGAAACCGCCTCACAGCACCACACCGAACAACTGAACCGCCTCGAAACCGCCTCACAGCTCAGCCCACTGGCCCAATAGGGTCCATCCGAGCGGTCAGCAGGCGAGGTCAGCCATGGAACTTCAGCAGCGAGTCGTCGCCATCGACTGCGAGACGACCGGTTTCGGCAGACACGATCGGATCGTCGAGTTCGCGGCTGTCGAAGTCGATGTCGGCACCGGGCAGGTAGTGGACGAAATCGACACCCTCGTCAACCCTGAGCGCGATGTGGGCCCGGTCGATGTGCACGGCGTCACTGCATCGATGGTCTCAGCGGCCCCTACGTTCGAGGAGGTCGCAGGGGCGCTCGGCCGCCGTCTGCAAGGTGCCCTCCTTGTGGCCCACAACCTGGCATTCGACGCACGGCTTCTGGGCCAGGAGTTCCAGCGCCTGGGAACAGCCTTCGACCCCGGTGCGGGCTATTGCACGTTGCGTGCCACGTCGCAGAAGCTCGGGTTGGCTTGCGAGAGCTTCGGCATTGCACACGCCAACCAGCATCGTGCGCTGTCGGACGCCCGAGCTACTGCACAACTGGCGTCGCTGCTGCTCGACGATGACCCGCTGCCCGCCAACGGCACCGAGACGTGCCGCATCGGCTACATCGAACAAGGCTCTCGCCCCAGAACGCTCCGGCGCCCGGGCGGCACAGCGAGCACCAACGACATGGTGCGCATCGTCTCGCGTGCCCACTATCCCTTCTCGGATGAGGCGCTGTTGAGCTATCTCGACCTGCTCGACTGGGTGCTCGACGATCACGTTGTCACCGCAGCCGAACGGCGCGAGCTGATCGAAACAGCACAAGACCTCGGCATCAACCAGCGCCAGATCGACCAAGCGCATCGGGCGTACTTCGACTCGATCGTCGCTGCGGCACAGCGCGACCACGTCATCACCCCTGACGAGCACGAACTGATGCAGCGCATCGCACATGCACTGGACATCTCCGATGCGACGATCCCCGAGATCACTGAAGTCCGACGCTCCGTCGACTTGGCGGAAGGCACTCGCGTCTGCTTCACAGGCACAGCAACCATCGGAAGCGAGGCCGTCGGCCGAGAGGTGCTGGAGCGATTGGCAGCGCTGGCCGGGCTGGTGCCAGTCAGCTCGATGACCAAGAAGAACTGCGACCTGCTGGTTGCCGCCGACACATCGAGCAGCTCAGGCAAAGCTCGCAAGGCCCGCGACTACGGCATCCCAGTGCTGTCAGTAGCAGATTTCGTCGAACAGCTCGGATGAGTAACAGGCATCGCCCCTTGCTGCCGCACGCCGGTCGATTCTAAGGGGCACAGCGATCCGATCGAAGGCCCCATCGCCAAGAATCCGATACTTGCATGGGGTGGATCGACTATCGGATCCCCGTCAGGGACTCAGCCGTTATCAGAATCCACCAGGTTGCGCCAATCATAGTCTCGATACCGGTAGTAAGAATTTGGCAGCCCGTGGATCTTTAAGTGATCGTCAAAATCCCAAACAGTCGCGACACGTGAGCCACCAGTCTTTGGTCCTCGCGCCGCCCGACCGACTATCTGTTCAAACAGAATCGGGCTTCCGACAGGTCCAAGAATGAGTACATCGGACACGGCCGGGCAGTCGTAGCCCGTCGCCAACAAGCGATGGTTGACCAGAACTTCCACCCTGCCGCTTGCGAAGTCCCCAACTACAGTCCTTCTTCGCGCGGATGGCGTGTCGGCATGCAGCACCTCGGCCCTTATCCCTCTTCCCCGCAGTGCTTCAGCTAGCACGATCGCACCGGGAACTGTCGCCGCGAAGACTAGTGGCTTGCGGTCTCTGCGTCTCATCTCCAGACACGCTCTAGCTGCAACAAGCGTTCTTCGTCCTTCATCGTCTGCCGGTATATCTGATCCTGTAAAACGCCGAAATTTGAGCCTTGCGAGCACACCTCTGCGCTGCAACGTCTCAACCGGATTTGGTCCAAGAAGATTGCTACTCAGCAATCGGCCTTGGAACAACGTGACTAGATCCTCCGTCTCGTCTGGATCCACCCGTCCGGGCGTCGCGGAAAGGCCCAATACGCAAACGCCACTCGGGGATTGACTACTATTCGTGCTAACAGCACCCAGCGACTCAATGGCTTCTATGAACGTGGGTGCGCCCAGTTGATGTGCCTCGTCGAACACAATCAGATCCCAAACTACACGGTCACGCATCCGTAGCAATTGTGAGCGGCGAGAATATACAGTCTGTGGCGTGGTCAGTACGACAGTAGGTTCCTCCCGAGGGGGTTCAAGACTTCGCGTCAAGTGCACTGAATCGAGGTTACCTTGCATGATCCACAAGTCACGAAATGCGGCGAAGGCTTGCTCTACCAACTCTACACTTGGTGCGAGCCAGACCACATGCCTAAATCGATTCGATGCTAGCCCCCCCAAGACTACAGATACCGCTGTACGTGTCTTACCTGCGCCCGTCGGTAGTGCCAAAAGACCCTTGAGGTGTTTACTCGCTAGTGCTTGTCTGACAAGGTCTTCTTGATAGTCGAACAAAGGCGGCCGGATGACGGATCTAACGAGCTGTAGTTCTGCGACAGAATCTACTTCGCCTTCCGAGCGGTGAGGTTCATCGGCGTCCAAAGGCCAATCGCTTACCGTCGGGATCGTGAACTCAGGGGCTAAGGCACGTCGCAGTGTTTCGATGGCGTCATGCCAGTCACCCTTCATCAGAGTTCGAGTACTTCCCATATCTGGCGCAAGCGCACGTAGGCTTCGTCTAGCGCAGCCGATTCCGTATAGTCTTCTTCGCGAGCATTGAGAATCCTGCCCGACGCTCCAGTGTCCTTTGAGAAACGATCTATCGCTCGTCGAATCCTGCGACACACCGAAGGAGCATTGGCATCGAAACACATTTGCCAAAACGCGTCAAAGTCCGATCCAGCGCCTGGTTCCGTACGATCGTCGTATAGCCACAAAGCCGCTACAGCAAAGAGCAGATCTTTTGCACGGCGCGACGCTCCCTGGGTGAAGTCCACGCCCCCCTCTGGTCTCAGTAGAGTTCCGAGCCAGAATGGCACGTAATCTTCGTCCCCACCAAAGTAGTCAGTCTCAAACGCAGCCTCAAGGTGTAGAACCTCTGGCCAATTGATGAACAACTTGTCCAGTGCCGATACAAATTCGCCAGCCCTAGCCATAGTTCTACTCGCCAAGCTGTGATCTTCGACCGCAGGTTCAGCGACGTCGTCTGCCTCTTCGTCTATTTCATCGTCATCTTCATCATCACCCCACTCGGGCTCGTCAAAATCGACATCGTCGAAATAGTCATCATCCGCCAAAATCGTCAATTCGTCAACGTGTTCAGTGCCGATCTTCGCGTACTCAAGAAAGCCATCGACAAGGGCGCGTTGGAACGCGACATTGTATGGCAACTTGCGCAACTTGAAATCTTCCAGCTCCGAGAGCGATTCGTTCAATGTGGCTTCAAGAATCGGATTCTCCTGCCGCCGAGCCAGCCGGCCGACAAGTTGTCGATAGGACCGCTTGGCTTCACCTTCGTACTTGTCTGCTTCTGCCTTTTCGCGCAACTCAAACCAGTGCTGAAAGTCCAACGAAAGGCTGTTAGTAGCTCGACGCAAACCAATTAGCTCCGCATAGGGGCCCAATCTTGTCAATAGCAGACACAGTGGGCCGGACCAAATATCGGCAAACGCCGACGCGATCTCGTCGAGTTCGTCCTCGTAGTATGAGAATGGACTCAGCTGCGCACGTTGCAGCAATTCCACACGTTCAAGAGCAGCCTCCAATGAGATCTCGAGCGATCGCCGCAACTGCCGGATCTGATTCCGAATACTCGGATAATTGGTGTAATCGCGTATCGGCTGCGTGCCGAGCGCTTGGCCGACTACCCAGTCCAACCCGAGCACTGTCGTCAAATACGGACCTCGATCGAACTTCGCTTGCTCAGAATGCCAGTCAACTAACGACAGTGGCAATTGCGGAGGGATTGCAGTTAGATCATCTAGATGGTCACTAAGATGATTTGTAACTAGCTCACGGACGCATACGGCGTGAGGATCACGATCATCAAGAAGAATCTGACGGGCTCTTGAAACGGTTTGAGCGTGCTTGTTGAGGTCGATAAAGAGCATCCTCAATAGTTCAACTTGGGAATTCATCGAGGGTGCGTCGAAGCCAAGCTCTTCCGCAAAGACTAGCAAAATAATGGGTATTCGAGTCGCCTGCAATTCTGTGTTTGAGTGGGATTCCCTAGCCAAGACCTTAAGCGCCGCCAACCGATGCTGCCCGTCGATCGCAACTCCGAAAATTTGGTTCGTATTCCATCGTAGCTGACCGCTTCGGAATCCAGCATCATCTGGCGACCTCCAATCACTCCAGAAGCCAAACGACAATGGACCGACTATTGTCGATTTTGCGTACCGCTGTTCGGCGTCGTGCAGTGGCGGGGGGTCCCAGGCGCGACCATGGTCAAAGGTCTCGACAAGTGCGCCTGCCGTGTCGTCGAACGGTAGGAGTGCCACTGTGATTGAATTAAAGAACTGAGGTTGGTCCGCGTTGCGTAGGTACGGTAAGACTTGGCCTTCTACTCTAGGCCAATCAATATCACGCTGGAAGAGCTCATCAAGTTGCCATTGTATTGTTTCAGCACCGGGCAGTTCGGCAGTTAGATTAAGGGAGTCCGCGGCCTCCTTTAGGCTCATAGTTGTAGTCAGATATGGCACGCGCCACTTTGACAGCTGAAACGCTCCATACAGAAAATCGAAGTGCGCGGTCGCTGGAACGTCGTGCACGATTCTTTTGTTCATCAGTATCCCCGTTATCCCGGTCGCTGAGTATAGCCGCCAATCGTAAATGCATTGGTCAGGTATTCAATCGTCTTGCGTTTACTGTTGTCTTCTTGTTGAGAATCTCCGATCTCGTAATAATAGAGGTCGAGATCGTCCCACCGTAGTTCGCCCTCGATGGCTGCACCAAAGTTGGTCTCTCCACTCAAGTGTTCCCTAATCCGACGATGAAGTCTTGTCGTTTCGCCGACATACAGTGCCGGGGTGTGAAAAGCCAACTGGCCCAAGTAGTTCCTTAGCCAGCGCCTGGCCTTGGTTTGCCGTAGCCAACGCTGTAATGTCTCCTGCTGTGGACCGGTGAGCGAATTTGGACGCAGTTCAATACCGGTAACATTCAGAAAGGGTCCTAGTCGTTTGCCACGAACAATGCCTTGTGGGCTTTCTATGAGCGAGTTGATCCACTTCATCATCTCGTCGGCGTTGCTATCGGCTTCTGCTGTCGTTCGTAGACTCCGCTTCCACATGTAGATCGCGCTACATTCTCCGAGGAGATCCCGCAAGCCGCCCTCGGCGAGGCTCTCGACTATCTCGGAGCCGCTAACGGTTCGCCACCCTCTACGACTTATAGGGCGCATACTGTGCATGCGTCGAAATCATCACCGTCGTCGCCGAGAGCCTCCGACAAGACTGCCAATACTGGAACGCTGTCTCGCGCTCGCCGTGTTCGTTGCATGGCGGCTTCATGCTTGTCGAGGATCTCTTGACGGCGGGTCCGTAGCTGGACGAGCGTCTCACCGCCGCTCCAGGTGTACTGGCGGCCTGTCATCGCCCGCTCGCTGAAGTCGGCATCTCCATCGACGCCGGCGTCGAGCAGGACCTTCTGTTCTATCGCGATCGCGCGCTCGTAGAGCTCGGGATGACGCTCGGCTAGGCCAACCCACTCGGCCTTGCGTTGGTAGAAGCAGAAGTAGCAGCCGGAACGCGTGCGCCACTCGTAGTAGTCCGGCAATCCGATCCCCGCGTCGTCGAGGATCTTCATGACGCCATCGTGATCGATGCCGTCCTCGACGAAGGGAAAGCGGCTCTCGATGTTCGGCTTCGTCGAGATGTAGCCCTTGCGGTTTGCCTCATCGGCCCGGATCGCCACGTACGAGATTGCCGGCTCGTCGCCGATCCAGGCCTCGATGGGCTTGATCTTCATCACCTTCGTGCACCAGCGCATCTGGGGTGACGGCAACGCGCCGCGGAAGACCTCGAACCAGTGGTCGAACCCTCGCTCGGAATTCAGGCGGGCGATCGGTTTGCCCAAGATGACCTCGAGCCGAGTGAGGAACTCGTACGTCTCAGGCAGCTCCGCGCCGGTGTCGCAGAAGAAATACTCCATCTCGGGCACGCGATCTCTCAGGTACAGAGCCAACGCGCTCGAATCCTTGCCACCAGAGATGCCGCAAATGTGACGGGTTTGATCAGCCACTGCCGGCCGCCTTCCGTAGCGCCGAGTCCTGAGTCGGACCGATGTCGATTAGGTCGCCCTGCTCGAGGAGCCTCTTGCCCAGATCGGCAAGTACAACATGGAGGGCGCGCTGGGGAGAACCGATTTTCGGGGCGAGAGATTCGAGCATTGCAGCGACCGCATCGCTCACGAGCTCGCCCTCGTCCTGTGCGACATCGACAAGTCGCACTGCCTCGCTGCCAGATGGATGCGTGACTGCTAGGCGCAGAGCGTCGAACGGCGTTCCTCCGATAGCTCGGTGCTCGGCATGCAATGCCCGGAGGCGATTGAACGCCGCTAGCCGCCGCGGGAGTTCTGCCTGCACACTCGCCAGGTCGTCGTCACTCCACTCAGTCGGTGCCTTCTTGGCGACCACTGTCGCTACTGAGGCCATCCAGTCGTGATCGTCGTCGTACAGGTCGTTGGACAATGCCAGGACGAACGCTCGCATGTCGCGGTCGAGCACCTCGTCTACGAGACCTGCCGCTGGACCGCTGACAGCGATCCGCGTGCGCTCACCTGCGGAAGCGAGTAACTCGTCGCAAAGTTCGCCAATCATCGAGCGACAGCGAGATGTGAGTTCGTCGATGCATCGGGCAAGTCCGTCGGCGAACGCCTCGAAATCGCGACGCTGCGAGTCCTGTCGTGTTCCCGCACTCTGGCGGCCCGGTGCGATGGGCGCATAGCCAAGAGCGACGGGTAGGAACTCGAATAGCAAGACGTCCGGCTCCGTTGCCTCGTTCAAGGCGTCTCGGACAGCGAGCGCGTCAGCTGACAGATGAGACGTGCGACGCGTCCACTGCTCAAGGCCGCGCATCCGCCCGGCTAGGTAGAGCGTTACGGCGAGCACATTGCCGACCCGGCGACCGCCGAGGCCTGCGTCTATACCGAACCTGTCGGCTAGCACGTCGAGCGCTTCGCGGCGTCGGCCCGAGATGTTCGCAAAGTGCTTGATCTCGAAGTGCTCGGGGTTGCGAACCATGCGTTCGGACAGCTCAGGCGAGAGCCCGAGCTGGAACGTCCCGTGCTCGTAGATCGCCATTCGATCTGCTCGTGCCAAGAGCGCTGCGGTGACGATGACTGGGATGATGCCGGCCTTTACGCCGTACGGAGGCGAAGCCAAGGTGACGTACAGATCCCGAACATTGAGTCGCGAATTCTTGGCAGCTTCGAACGCGTCCTCGATGGCCTCCCACGCGGGAGTGATGCGAATCTGCTCAGTCTGCCTGAGCGCCTCAGAGGCTTTGCTGTTGCTGCGGATGCGCGGCTTGCCGAACACCGGATCGCCACCCGCCTTGCTTGGACGATGCAGACCTGCATGCTTCAGCCCAGCCTCGTACATCGCAACTTCAGGCCCGTAGCCCGTGAAACCGAGTCTGTATTCGGTGCTGCGCTCGATCATCGCTTCGAGGAGGATCCGGCGGGCCTTAGCGCCTTGTGAAGTCAAGTCCGAACGACTCAGCATCTCGTTGGGAACGCGTGGCGCCCTCGGGTACGCGAGGTCCGACGCTTCCGACAGCGGCGCACTGCCCCGACCTGGGCTCAGGGGCACGCCCGCACCGCCGTCGAGCAGCTTCCAGCGGCAGGAGGCAGTGCTGAATGCCAGCGTCACTGCCGCTTCCAACTGCGAGCGTGCCGAGGCCAATCGCTCACCGATTTCGCGGCGAGCGACCCAATCAACCTCGACCTGGGGTGCTGCGAGCACATCGCTCAGCGCCGCTACCTCACGTGCTGCGCGATCAAGCTCACCAACATCGTCAGGCACCGCCACGACGATTGGCTTTGCGCGCAAGCTCCACTCCAGTCCCCTTGCGTTGCCAGCGTGAGTGCCCGAATGAAGCGCCGATTCCGACAGAGTCGGAATCGCACCATCTGTACTGGTGACCAGCAGCACTTCGCCGTCGACCGTGTCGAGTGCGGCGGGCGGATCCACTGTCTCGTCACCGTGGGCGAACCGACGCCTGAAGAGTCGCACCGTTTCGTTCTGAGCGCTGTGACGCGCAGCTACCACAGGCTCAAGTGCGTGAACCGCTCCGAGCACCTGGTGCAATGGCTGATCGGCGATTCGGTCATGCGCCGCCGCCGTGAGCTCAGCAACGTTGACGTCTGTCCCGTGCCAGATTCGGTACTCGTCAGCGAAGGCCCGGTACGTCACCAGGCCGCGCTTCTCGAGACCGGAGAGCACCTCGCTCGACCCCGGGTCGACAAGCTCCAGAACGGACGCGCTGGCCCTTACTGCGCCGGATGCTGACACCAGGTTCAACAGCGCGACCGACTTGGCCAGACGTTGCTCAGCATCTGTGAGGCCATTGGCGTCGCGCAGCCGGCTCGCAATCTCGGTCCAACGTGCTGAGCGTCCGACAACGCTCGCACCGGCGCCATCGATGCCCATGAAGTAGTCGTACACAGACTCGGGGCCGATGGACGGAAGCTCCCCTTCGGCGTTTATTTCGATGCCAGCAGCGAGCGTTGCGACTGTGCCTGACTCGTTGCCAGCCAAGAATGAGAACAGCGTTCGCTCGTGCTGCCCGAACCGATTGCACAACTCAGGCAGCACCAGTGTCGAGACTGGATGCAGTGGCCAACACGATCCGATCGTGACGGGATCGCTGAGATCGGCAATACCCGCTGACGCAAGCGCCTGTGCATGCGACTTGGCCCAAGCGTCAATGCGAGGCCGGATGTCGTCGCCTGCCTCAAATGCCTGGGCAATCAACGCACGCGTCTGAGCTGCCGACTCGGTGAAGGCGATGTCCACGAATCGGCCTTGCACCTTCGCCCAGTCGCGACGTCGACGGTCATCGACGTCGGCCAGGTATTCCTCGAACGACAAATGCTGGAGCGTGACGACAGAGATCGGCAATCCAGTGCCCTGACCGGCTTCGGCCAGTCGCTGCAGGAGATAGGTGTCGCTCGACTCGCCGTCGCGCGCGGCCTCGAGGTTCTTCCCAAACTCGTCGATGACGATGAGCAACGGTGCCTGCGAGGCCATGCAGCGTGCGATGTCCACAAGCTCGCTAACGGAAGGGTCAACTGCATCCTCAGCCCGATTGACTCGCCGCTGCGCAAGCTTGAGCAATGAAGAGGCCGAGAATTCAGCGGAACCAGGAACTTTGCCGTGACGACGAACTACGGCTCGGTGCAATCCTCGCAACACGGTTCGTGCAACGGGTTCGCGATCCGCAGTGACCAAGGCGCGATAGAAGCCATGCGAACGGGCTTGGTGCCTCGACAGTGCTTGAAGCACGGCTTCCTCGGCGGTTGGCGAGGCCTCCGAGATCTTGGCGAGCGCGCGCTCACGGGAAATACCAGGAGGTCCGAACGCTGCGTCGAGCAACAGGCCCAGCGACGACTTTCCGGAGCCGTAAGGACCTGTAATCGACCAAGCTCCCCCGGCCGGTCCGAGGGCGGCTTCGGAGACACGATCCACGACGTCGAGCGCGCGCGCCGTGACGACATATCCGTCAAGGCTTTCCGTGCTTTCAGCGTCGCGTTCGAAGTTCGCCGATCGGGCGAATTGACCTCGCACGGTCAGCACGTCGGCGAGCGTGGTCACCGCCCACTCCCCGCGTCGCGCTTTGCCTGGAACGAGTCCAGACGGGTCAGTACGTCTTCCTTTGTGTCGCAGTTCCGCGATTCGTCTCCGCACACCGTCGGTTCGTCGCCTGATGGCCCGGCAGCCGGGCACTTGGGAACCACGCCGAAGTAGTGAGAGAGCAGTTCGGCAGCGACCGCAGCAGGATCGCCCTTCCAGGCCAACTGGGGTACCCCGGTCGGAGTCGCCAAGTCGAGCGAATTCGAGGCTTCGACTGCGGGAGTCAATGCGCTCAACAAGTCGGCGGCGCTCAGCTTGAAGACACTTGCCGGCGAGCCACGTTCTGCTGCGACTCGCTCAAGCGTGACCGTCTGGCCGGTCAAACGGGTACGTGCAACCCAGTCGAGTACGGCGTGTGTCGCGACGGCTGATGCCAGCGTCGGCTTTGGGCCCAGCTTGTAGCGATGGGCTCCGGTCGCCTCTGAACGTCCAACCAGTCGCAGTTCTCGCAGAGGGCAGTCAGCAGCGTCGTCGAGCGTTTCCCTGCCGACACGCACAGCCGGTGCGTATGTCCGCATGAACGCGCTGAGGTCTTTCTGGACTGCGGACTCGCTCGGTTCCTTCCAGTCCGGCACGGCGCGCAGCTGCGTCAGGACCGTCCTGCCGAGGTCTTCCAACTCGAACTCCACCGCATTGAAGTCGCAGAGCGCTAGCCACCAGACGGGCAAGCGACACGGCTGGGCCAGCATCCGCCAGTGCAGTAGCCAGAGCGTGCCTGGGTCTTCCATCCACGGGTCCCAGCCACCTTCGCCGAACAACGCCTCGCCGAAGCGCGTCGGCACGACGATGCTCGGTTTGCGCTTCGACACCGCGGCGGGGTCTGGGACCTCCGTGACGACCTTCGCGGCCAATCCCCAGAATCGGATCGACCGGACCATGTTCTTGCCGACACCCAGTCGCACCGGGGCGTCTTCGCTCGCGAACACGTACGGATCGCGGGTGGCGGCCACGTAGGCCTTCCGGAACCAGCCGTAGCGGGGGTGGAAGGTTTCGTGGCGCGCGAAAACCGGCTCTGCGGCTTCGCTCAGCTGCATGTCACGCCGCCTCAGTGGTCATGCGGCGAACGTAACGAACGGCTGTGACAACGTGTTCTGCGGCTGCGGCAATTTCGCTCGCTGTCGTGAACCGCCCGAGGCTGAACCGCACCGACTCGAACGCTGCATCACGTGAGAGGCCCATCGCGGTGAGCACCGGCGAAGGCTCGATAGCGCCGGTGCTGCACGCGCTCCCCGCCGACGCCGCGACGGGGTCCATGTTGACCAGAACGGCGTCGGCGTCGGTTCCGCAGAATCGCAAGTTGGCGGTGTTGGGCAGGCGTTGCCCGACATCGCCGTTCTGCACAATGTCTGTCAGCTCGCCCTGAAGCGCAGCCACGAAGCGATCACGCAGTATGCCGACTCGCTCGGCTTCGGCTGCCTGCTCGTCGGCAGCGATCTCGGCCGCGACTCCCAGCCCGACGATTCCTGCCACGTTCAGCGAACCTGAGCGCAGGCCGCGTTCGTGGCCACCGCCCCACACTGTCGGACCCATCGACGCCACGGCCTCTCGAGTTCCGACGAGTGCGCCAACTCCCGTTGGGCCGCAGATCTTGTGGCCGCTGAGCGAGACCAGATCGCACCCCAGTGCCGACATGTCGAACGGCAGCCGGCCAACCATCTGCGTGGCGTCGCAGTGGAACAAACCGCCCGCTTGATGAACCATGTCGGCGATCTCCGCGACCGGGTTGAGGACACCCGTCTCGCTGTTGGCGGCCATGACCGATACCAGCAGCTCGCCCTCGATCGCCTGCACGATGCCCGCCAACGCTTCAAGGTCGACGAAACCGCCCGGCGTCACGGGAGCGCCCCGCAGATCGCAGCGGCCTGCCGCAGCAAACGCTTCAGCCGTCCGGCCTACGGATGCGTGCTCGATCGCAGATGCCACCAAAGTCGGCAAGGGGCGGCTCTGTGATTCGGCGCCAGGTGCCACGAACCCGCCGAGAGCGAGGTTGTTGGCTTCCGTCGCACCTGCAGTGAAGATCACTCCGCCTGACGGCCCACCCACCAAGTTGGCGACGTGTTCGCGAGCTTCGTCGACCGCCGCAGCCTGTCGGCGACCGAACCGATGAGCCGACGATGCGTTGCCGAATCCGTCGGTCATGGCCTTCGCCACCGCTTCCACCACCCGCGGATCGCAGGGCGCGGAGGCATTGTAGTCGAGATAGATCTCGTTCACTCAAGACCCCGAGTCGGTGGCAGCACTGGCCTTGCGGCGAGCGTAAGCCAAGCACCCCGCCACCCAGTGGACCCAACGATTTTCGGCAGCTTGCCTCGCGGCTCGGCCTCAAGTCTGAGACCGCGGGAGGTCGTACGCAGTTCTCGACTCGGCTGAGTTACGAGGAGTGCGCGAGCATGACGGGTCATTGCCACGAGTGGAGGAGCACACGCATGCGGTTGGACGAGATCACGGCTGAGGACTTGACGGACGAGCAGGCTGCGGTGCTCGATGCCATCCGGAGCGGGCCTCGGGGTGCTTCAGGGAGGGGGCCGGCGCTGCGGGGCCTAGTCGGGCCGTACGGCGTGTGGGTGCGGGCGCCCAGCGTGGGCATCGAGGCGCAGGCGCTGGGCGCCGCGGTGCGGTTTGCGTCGCCACTGCCCGAGAGCGTCAAGGAGGCCGCTATCTGCACGGTCGGGGCCTTTTACCGGGCCAAGTTCGAGTTTGCCGCGCACCGCACCCTCGGCCTCGAAGCCGGGCTCGACCCGGCCGACCTCGAAGCCCTGCGCGTCGGCGACACCCCCAGCTTCACCGGCGACGAAGCCACCGCCCACTCAGTCGCTGCCGAACTAGTGCGCGACCACCGCATCAGCGACGCCACCTACGCCGCAGCCGTCGACGCATTCGGCGAGACGGGCCTCGTCGAGCTGGTCACCACCGTGGGCTACTACTGCTTGATCTCCGTCACGCTCAACGCGTTCGAGATCCCCCTCCCCGACGACTGGGACGACCCCTTCCCCGACTAGCCCGCAGGTAGCCCACCAGCCACCCGACATCCGTCGAAAAGAAGCGGAATAGAACGCGATTAGAACGAGCGCTCGCGTCCCATGACGCGAAACCGCAGGTCAATGAGGTGCAGCGAACACTTGTCGGTACCCCCTAATTGAACCGGAATAGAACGCGAATCGAGATAGCTGCCTCTTGGCGCGTGCTGTCGGCTTCGAAAGCAGCCCGGCCATCTTCGACATGCTCGGCGATGCGATCTGTTGCGTCGAGCGCGTGGCTCCGGCGCTTGGCGTCGGTCGGGCTCAACGTCGGCTCACAACTGCAGTGCCTCGGCTGCCACTGCTGCCCGTTGCTCATCGGTCATCGCGCCATCGGTCAGCAGATGCACAGGCGCATCGAGCAGTTCCTCGAGTTGGGCTTGCATGTCAGCAAGATCGAACAAGCTGGTGCCCTTGGGAACGGTAATGAGCAGGTCGATGTCACTGTCTGGGCCCGCTTCGCCGCGTGCGACCGAGCCGAAGAGGCGCACATTCGACACGCCCCAGCGGCCCAACACCTCCACGATCCGATGGCGGTTTCGCAGGACGCCTCCGAGCGTCAGGCCCGACGCCCGGCTACGGCTCTCGGCCAAGAAGCGCTTGAGGCTCGCCTGCACGACCGCGGTCACTGACGGCGCGGCAGCTTGCTCAGCGATGTAGCTGTCGAGGGCAGCCTCCAGATCGTCCGGAATCGTCACCGTTACGCGCCGCATGGCCCCACGATACCGACACCGACTGTCACAGAGCATCACTTGATGCAAGTGATGCAGTCCACATTGACGGACGAAACCCTCAGGGCGCAGGCTTGCTGCGAGGAAGCCCGACCCAGTGGTCTCTGCGCGCCTAGGTTCGGGGCGAGGCAGGCGGAGGACGGCCTGAGGCGTGCTGGGAGGACGGGTGAGCGAGGCGACGGACGCTGAGGAACGGGAAGTGATGGACTGGCGGCGCTACGGCGTCGCCGTGCGGGAGCTGGCGCAGATTATCGCCGACGACGGCTACCGGCCCCACATGATCCTGGCGATCGCCCGGGGCGGGCTGTTCTGCGCCGGCTCGCTGGGCTACGCGCTGTCGGTCAAGAACATCTACGTCATGAACTGCGAGTACTACACCGGTGTCGACGAGCGCCTCGAAGTGCCGATCATGCTGCCGCCGACGCCCGACCTCGTCGACCACCGCGACTCCGACATCCTCATCGCCGACGACGTGGCCGACACCGGCCACACGCTGAAGCTGGTCTACGACTTCTGCCTGCCCCGGGTGCGCAGCGTCCGCACGGCCGTGCTGTACGAGAAGCCGTGGTCGACGGTCAACTGCGACTGGGTGTGGCGCCGCACCGACCAGTGGATCAACTTCCCCTGGTCGACCGAGCCGCCCATCGTGACCGACGAGCAGGCCCGCGCCTGACATACCCGTTCCTTGGCTGAACCAATTCGCGAACTCGGCGGCGAACTCCGATAGCGCCAGCACACATGGCCTTCGGGCCCGGTGACCGGAAGAGAGGCCACACGCGCGGTCCCGCCACATGTGACGGATGGGCGTTCCTAGGTGTCGTGGACATAGAGGTTGGTAGCAGGGTGATGGGTTGAGCCTCCTGTGCGAACGTGGTGTTGGCGACAACAACACGAACACATCAGGAGGCTCGATGTCTCACGCTAATGCTCGCTTGACGCCCGCTGGGCGGCTGTTGCTGGTCGAACGGATCGAGGCCGGCACGACCCAGGCCGAGGTGGCCCGACAGATGGGCCTGTCGAGGGGCACGGTCGCGAAGTGGTGGCATAGATGGTGCTCTGAGGGCGAGGCAGGCCTTCGGGATCGGTCCAGCCGGCCGCACCGCTCGCCCAGGCGCACCGATGCCCGTACCGAGGAGCGGATCTGTCGGCTGCGGCGCTCGACCAAGCGGGGTCCTGTGTATCTGTCTGCGCGCACAGGGGTGCCGCCCTCGACGATCTGGCGTGTGCTGCGCCGTCACGGTCTGAACCGGCTCAGCTGGATGGACCGCCCCACCGGGCGGGTGATCCGCCGCTACGAGCGCGCCGCTGCGGGCGAGCTGGTGCATCTCGACGTCAAGAAGGTCGGCAAGGTGCCGCCCGGCGGCGGCTGGCGGGTGCACGGCCGAGGATCACCCAAGACCAAACGGCGGCGCCGCACACGACGCGGCTACACCTACCTGCACGTCGCTATCGACGACTACAGCCGCGTCGCCTACGTCGAGGCGCTCGAGGATGAGACCGCCGACACGCTGGTGGGGTTCTGGCGGCGAGCCCAGGACTGGTTCTGGTCCAACGACATGGCCGTCGACGAGGTCCTCACCGACAACGGCCCGAACTTCACCTCCGCCAAGTTCGCCGAGCTGCTCGCCGAACGGCGGATCAAGCACCGACGCACCCGGCCCTACCGGCCCCAGACCAACGGCAAAGCAGAGCGGTTCAACCGCACCCTCGCCGACGAATTCCTCTACGCCCGAGTGTTCAGATCAGAAACCGACCGCAGGGTCCGCCTCGCTCGCTGGGTCCACGACTACAACTGCCACCGACACCACACCGCTGTTGGCGGCCCGCCCGCATCACGCGCGCACAACCTCACTAGAACCGACACCTAGGCCGTCTCACCAAATTAAGGGTGCACTGCACCCGAAGTGTGCTAGGAACCGCGCGCTGGAACCCGAGGTAGGCGCCAATGTCTCAAGCCCCAACTTTTGGAGCGATGTCACAAACCACGCTGCAATTGCTCGCTCCTGGTCAAGCCCTCTACGTGCCCGTGTATCAACGGACCTATACGTGGGGAGCCGAGCAGGTTGAACGCCTCTTCGAAGACATACACGCTGGCATCGAAGCTGCCATCGAAGGAACTGGACCACCTACCTTCCTCGGCTCGACAATTCTCTTCGAGGGTCGTGGTTCTGTGGCACCGATGGTGAATTCGGCGCTCCCGGGACAGGTGTTGCACGTTGTCGATGGTCAGCAGCGATTGACTACCCTGCTACTAATACTCGGGCAACTGCTCTTTCGCGTTGACGCAGCCATCGAAATCGTCTCCGAGCTAGAGCCATCAGACGAGCGAGATTGGATCCATGCAAACCTAAAGATGCTCGCGTCTCAGCTCAGGGCTTGTCTATGGGTCCAGCTGCCCTCGGGAGATGGCATCTTCGTGCATTTGCCACGGCTCATTCGACAGGCCACTGATGTGTGGGGTGACCGTGAAGCGAATGCAAAGTACGAAAGCGACATCGCCTTCTATCTGCATGACGTTGCCCGACGAGTATTCGATGGCCAATCGGCTCGCTCGATCGCGCGCCGACCACATCTCCGACTGATAATTGAGAGCATCGAGGAACATCTAGAAGGTGTCGAGAACGGAACAGAGGAAGATTCCAGTCTCAAGAGCCTCGAGTTTGCATTGGACCTCTCGGCACTGCGTCGGTTGCTGCCGAGTGTTCCAGCGGACAAATCCATTGCATTTGCCGATTCAAGGCCTCAATTGTTGGCAGCCACCCGTGTCGCGATACTCTCCCAGTTCGTCTTGAGTCAAGTAATCATGATTGACGTTCGAGCGCCTGACGAGGCAACGGCGTTCTCGCTCTTCGAACCGCTCAACACCACAGGTCTGCCACTCACGCCACTAGAGACTCTGCAACCACTCGTAGTGTCGTCCGAAGGCGGGCTCGACTCCTACCTCGGCTCCCCCTCGGATGTCGCACTCCAGCGCGTCAACCGGTATATCCCCGATGAACTTGAAGCGACAGAAAGATCTCGACGAGTATCTGCCTTGCTGACCTCGTTTGCGCTAGGTCAAGATGGCACGAAGCTGTTGCACAATATGCCGGATCAGCGGCGCTACCTCAGATCAGAGTACGAGAATGCAGGTGATCTCGAAGCAAAGCGGGTGTTTGTTGAGGGCATTGCGGACACTGCCTCATTCCTCAGCGATGTGTGGGAAAACGCCGATTCCCCTCTGGTGACGACAGGCTCCCGGGCAGACCGGCTGCGCCTTGAGGTGCTGCGTTCGTCCAAACACGTAATCGTCGTACCGCTCCTCGTTCGCTACTTCGAACGCGCCGAGCAACTCGACTCTGAGGAATCCCGGGTTGACTTTCGTCAGGTGGTTCGCGCGGCAACAGCTTTCTGGACCATCTGGAGGTCGAGTCGAGCGACTACATCGGGGATAGACGCCGTCCATCGCAGCTTGATCAAGTCTGGTCTGGACGCCACATCTCTACCGTCCCTTGCGCGTTCTGCAACTGCGAGCCTCGACTTGCCGAGCGCAGACGAGATCAAGGCGGCGCTGCGGTCCGTGCTCGATTCGAGGCTGACAGTAAACGACGGTGATTCATGGGCGTCGCTAGTCAACTCTCAGCCAATCTATGAGACGGCTCGAGTCTTGGCGCGGTACATCCTCCTGTGCGCCCACGACGATGCCGTGCCCGATCCGTCCGAACCTGGGCATCCAATCCGCGGAACGACAGGGTCGTGGCCAACTTTGTCGCTGGAGGTGTGGCGAGCCAACTACACCGTCGAGCACATTGCACCCCAGCGAAGACGCTCCACCGACTTGAGCTACGCGTCAGAACTCTACGACGAGGGTGACATCAACAGGCTCGGCAATCTCACACTGCTTCCAGCTGACCTCAACGCTCTCCTAGGAAATGGGCCGTGGCAATTCAAGCGAGACGTCTTCGAGATGGTTTCGTTGACTGACCAAGATGAGCGGGTCGCAGCCCTAAGGAGGGGCAACCTATACGAACTCGGCGCACAATCGAAGTCTCTTCTCGCATCGTCCGACTTCGTCCCCTTCTGCAAGTTCATCGCTGAGCATCAAGCTGAGACCTTTGACCGGTCCTATGTCCGTGAGCGGGGAGTTCGACTCGCCAACCTTGCGTGGCAACGGCTCTGGGAGGACCTTCACTAGACCTTGGCAGAATTCGCTGGTCTACGACTTCTGCCTGCCGCGGGTGCGCAGCGTGCGCACCGCGGTGCTGTACGAGAAGCCGTGGTCGACGGTCAACTGCGACTGGGTGTGGCAGCGCACCGACCTGTGGATCAACTTCCCCTGGTCGACCGAGCCACCCATCGTGACCGACGAGCAGGCCCGCTCC
>JAJDTF010000159.1 GCA_022827265.1 Acidimicrobiia bacterium
GGTGGCGGAAGGTGTGGGATTCGAACCCACGGTGACCCGAAGGCCACAACGGTTTTCGAGACCGCCCCATTCGTCCGCTCTGGCAACCTTCCGCTGCGCACCCTATCGACGCCTGCACGGCTGACCGCCTGGCTCACAGCCCGGCTGGCGTGGCGTAATTCGGTCGCGACGCGGACGAATTCGTGACAGCCTCAGAGCCGTGAGCAGCGCTGTCAACCGCATCAGGGCCGCGGCCGGGGACCCGGCAGGCCAGCCCGACGGCACGTGGTCGGTCTCGGATCTGACAGCCGCCGTCGGCGAGACGATCCAGCGCGCCTTTCCCGGCGAGGTCTGGGTGCGCGGCGAGATCATCGGCTACTCGGTGGCGGCGAGCGGCCACATCTACTTCAACCTCATCGAGCCGGGCTCGGGCAATGATCGCCGGGGCGCACGCATGCGGGTGGCGCTGTTCAAGGGACGCCAGCGACTGGTGAACCGCGACCTCGCCGCAGCAGGCGGTCTGACACTCGATGACGGCATCGAGGTGCGCATCCGCGCCGAAGTGGAGTACTACGCCGGCAGCGGGCAGGTGCAGCTCATCATGAGCGGCGTCGACCCGCGCTTCACGCTCGGCGTGCTCGCAGCCGACCGCGAGCGGGTCCTTGCCGAGCTGGCCGAATCGGGACTGCTGCGGCGCAACGCCGCCGTGCCGCTGCCGCTGGTGCCGCTGCGCGTCGGCCTCGTGACGGCCGACGGCAGCGCTGCCTACGCCGACTTCATCCATGAGCTGGCGGCGAGCGGGTTCGCGTTCGAAGTGCTGCTGTGCGACGCCAGAGTGCAGGGCGTGACAGCCGAGGCCGACCTCGTGGCGGCGCTGCGCACACTCGGGCAGACCGATGTCGATGTGATCGCGGTGGTGCGCGGCGGGGGCGACCGCACCGATCTGCTGGCGTTCGACCTCGCGAGCGTGGCGAAGGCGATCGCGTTGTGCCCGCTGCCGGTGTTCTGCGGGATCGGCCACGAGATCGACACGTCAGTGGCCGACCAGGTGGCACACACGACTGCCAAGACGCCCACTGCGTGCGCCGCCGCGCTCGCCGCCCATGTCGCCGCGTTCGACGAGCGCCTGGCTCGAACCCGTCGCGAGGTGGACCGGCTTGCCCGCTCCCGGGCCGTTGCCGCAGCAGCACGCCTCGCCACTGCTCGCAGCGCGCTGGGACTGCTGGCCGAGCGTCGCCTTGCCCGCCCGCGCGCCTGGCTCGGCGAGGCTCGGCTACGGCTGGGCCACCACACGCAGCGTCACTGCCGCACAGCGGCCGACAAGCTGGCCGGCGTGCGCGGGGCGTTGCAGCGCAGCCGTAGCCATGTGCAGCGCGGCGCGGTGTCGCTCGCTTCCCGACGACCGCGGCTGGAACGCGCCTCGGCGCGACGCCTCGGCACTGCCAAGGCCCGGCTGCGTTCTGCATCGACACTGGTGTCGGCGGTTGCGCCCGAGCGAACCCTGGCCCGCGGATTCTCGATCACGCGCGCGGCCGACGGCAGCATCATGCGCGAGATGCCTGCCACCGGCGACACGATCTCCACCGAAACCCAGCACGCAGTGTTCGCCAGCGTTGTCTGCGACGACGACGCTGCCGACGATGAGCCAATCAAGCCTGCTGACGGTCGGACGACGGGAAGGACAACTTGATGGCTGAAGACGCCGACAATGGCAAGTGCCCGGGTGACACCGAGTTCGGCGGCTACGCCGAGTCGATGGCCGAGCTCGAGGGCATCTTGGCGAGCCTCGAGGGTGACGATGTCGACATCGACACGCTGGCGTCGCAGGTCGAGCGAGCCTCGCTGCTGATCGCGCATTGCGAAGGGCGCCTACGCGCCACTGAGCTGTCGCTGACCAGCATCCTTGCTCAGCATGATCCGGCGGCGACTGCGGAGGAAGACTTCTGAGCTGTGGCCGTACGGGCATGTGTGGACCGAGGGAGTTGGTGGGCGCTCCCCCGGTCCACTGGCGCGTCACGGGCCGGTGGAAAACCCGGAGCGCACGCTCACACTGCCGCGGAGTCTGCCCACTGTGAGTGACCGCGGCAGTTCGCTTGAACCAACGAGGAACCTATGAGTTCGCCATCGAATTGTCAAGATGATGCGGCCCGATACCCCAGCAGTTCCGGGGATGCTCTGCATGGCGCGTGGCCATCGCCGCTGCGGGCAGTCGACGTTGCCGCCGGCGCTGTGCGACGCACCGAGCCGCGCATCGCCGGCGGTTGGGCCTACTGGGTGGAAGAGCGACCCCTCGACCACGGGCGAGGTTCCGTGGTGCGGGTGCGCCTCGACGAGCCCGGTGCGGTGCCCGCCGACGTTCCCCACACCGCTGAGGCAGACATCCGCACCGCCGTCCACGAGTACGGCGGCGGCGCCTGGCTGCCATTCCAAGCTGCCGACGGCAGGCACTTCGTGCTGGCCACCTGCATGAGCGACCACCGGGTGCGGCTGTTCGACGCGACCGGGGAGGCCGCGCCGCGTGCGGTGACCCCGGAGCCGGACATCCCGCGGGGGCTGCGGTACGCCGACCCAGCGCTGGTGCCCGCACCCCACGGCAGCTCCGGCGGCGCGGCCGTGGATCCCGTCAGCGTGTGGGTGCGCGAAGTACACGACGACACCGGGAACGAGCCGCGCAACGAGCTGGTGGCGATCCGCCTGGACGGGACGGTCAGCGTGGTGGCCACCGGTGCCGACTTCTACTCGTCGCCGCGACCGTCACCCGACGGCAGCGCGCTGGCCTACCTGAGCTGGGATCACCCGAACATGCCGTGGGACCACGTGCGCCTGCACCTAGTGGATCTGGACGGCGGCATGGCGGTGCCGGGG
Organism: Acidimicrobiia bacterium; assembly: GCA_022827265.1. Lineage (GTDB taxonomy): Bacteria > Actinomycetota > Acidimicrobiia > Acidimicrobiales > Poriferisodalaceae > Poriferisodalis. The sequence goes on from JAJDTF010000159.1 coordinate 2,845, forward strand.
ACCGACCGGGTTCTGGTCGACGGCCCCGCCCTGAGCCAGCCGGCCTGGAGCCCTGACGGCGAGCTGCACATCGTCACCGATGTGGACGGCTGGTGGTCGATCCACCGCGTTGACATCGAGACGGGTGCCACCCAAGCGGTGCTCGACGACACTGCGGCCGGCGGAGAGCACGGCCGCGAGTTCGGCGTGCCGGCATGGGTCTTCGCGCAGGCCACCTACGGCTGGAGCGCCGACGGGACGCTGTGGTGCACGTGGACATCAGGCGGTGTCGGCCACTTGGGCACCATCAGCGACGGGCGGCTGGAAGAGCTCCCGAGCGAGTTCACCGAATTCGGCCGCCTGGCGGTCACAGCCGGCGGATCGGTCGTCACGGTGGCTGCCGGCTGGACCCGCCGGGCCGCAGTGGTGGAGATCGCATCCGACGGTACGCACCGCCAGCTCAGCGCGACCGAGCCGTCAGCACTCAAGCCCAGCGACGTCTCAGTCCCCGAGGCATTCACCTTCGACAGCGACGAGGGACGCCAAGCCCACGCGTTCTTCTTCCCGCCTGCCAACTCAGCCGTGACCGCACAGCCGGATGAGCTGCCGCCGCTCATGGTGCTCAGCCATGGCGGGCCCACCGGCTCGGCCCGCAGCTCGCTCGATCTGGGCATCCAGTACTGGACCACCCGCGGCATCGCCGTGGTGGACGTGAACTACGGCGGCAGCACCGGCTACGGCACTGCGTTCCGCAACCTGCTGCGGGGCCAATGGGGCGTCGTCGACACGCAGGACTGCATCGCCGCGGCACTCCACCTGGCCGCCGAGGGTGCTGTGGACGCCCAGCGCCTGGTCATCAAAGGCGGCTCAGCAGGCGGCTACACCACGCTGTGCGCGCTGACCGGCAGCGACGTGTTCGCCGCCGGCATCTCCCGCTACGGGGTGGCCGATCTGGAGGCCCTCGCCCGCGACACCCACAAGTTCGAGGCCCGCTACCTCGACGGGCTCATCGGCGCCTGGCCCGAGCAGGCCGACCTGTACCGGGAGCGATCCCCCATCTGGCGGACCGACCAGCTGCGGACCCCGATGATCGTGCTGCAAGGCACTGAGGACCGGGTGGTGCCCCAGAGCCAGTCCGAACAGGTGGTGGCGGCGCTGGCAGATGCGGGAGTGCCGCACGCCTACCTGCTGTTCGAGGGCGAGGGGCACGGCTTCCGGCGCGGCCCCAACATCGTGGCGGCGCTCGAAGCCGAGCTGTCCTTCCTCGGCCAGGTCCTGGGCTTCGAGCCCGCAGGCGACATCGCCCGCGTCGAGGTGCGC
>JAJDTF010000152.1 GCA_022827265.1 Acidimicrobiia bacterium
CACGCAGCAGCCGTTCCTCGGGCGTGAGCTCGGTCTCGCCCTTGGGAGTGACCTTGCCCACCAGCACCGCACCCGGCTCGACTTCGGCGCCGATGCGCACGATGCCCTGCTCGTCGAGGTCGGCGAGGATGTCGTCGGCCAAGTTGGGGATGTCCCGGGTGATCTCCTCGGGCCCCAGCTTGGTGTCGCGGGCGTCGATCTCGTACTCGTGAATGTGGATCGACGTGAGCACGTCGTCCTTCACCAGACGCTCCGACAGGATGATGGCGTCCTCGTAGTTGTAGCCCTCCCAGGCCATGTAGGCCACCAGGAGGTTCTTGCCCAGCGCCAGCTCGCCGTGGTCGGTGGACGGCCCGTCGGCGAGCACGGCCCGAGGCGCCACGCGATCGCCCACGCGAACGAGTGCCCGCTGGTTGATGCAGGTGTCTTGGTTGGAACGCCGGAACTTGAGCAGCGGGAATTCGTGCCGCTTGCCGTCATCTCCGTCGATGACGATGAAGTCGCCGGCGACTTCGGTGACTTCGCCGCCGACGCCCTGACGCTCGCCCTTGTCGTCTTCGAATTCCGCAAGCACCATCTCGGCAGCGTCGGCCATGGCGATGCCTTCAATGCCGGTGCCGATGTAGGGCGCCTCGGCCCGCAGCAGCGGCACCGCCTGGCGCTGCATGTTGGCGCCCATGAGCGCCCGGTTGGCATCGTCGTGCTCGAGGAACGGGATCAGCGCGGTGGCCACCGACACGATCTGCTTCGGCGACACGTCCATGAGCTGGACTTCCGACGCCGGCACGTAGCTGATCTCGGTGGTGGCGGCGAAGTAGGTGTCGCGCTCCATCTGCAGCCGCAGATCTTCCAGGCTGGCGCCCTGGGGGCTCTTGCGCACAAGCACGCGGGGATTGCGGAATGAACCGTCGGGGTTGAGCGGCGCGTTGGCCTGCGCAACCACGAACTCCTCTTCCTCGTCCGCGGTCAGGTAGCGCACCTCGCTGGTGGCCTTGCCGTCTTTGATGACCCGGTAGGGCGACTCGATGAAGCCGAACTCGTTGACGCGGGCGAACGTGGCCAGCGCCCCGATCAGGCCGATGTTCGGACCCTCCGGCGTCTCGATGGGGCACATGCGACCGTAGTGGCTGAAGTGGACGTCACGCACCTCGAAGCCGGCTCGCTCGCGCGACAGGCCGCCAGGGCCGAGCGCGGACAGGCGGCGGCGGTGCGTGAGGCCCGACAGCGGGTTCACCTGGTCCATGAACTGGCTGAGCTGGCTGGTGCCGAAGAACTCCTTGGTTGCCGCAACGACGGGGCGGATGTTGATGAGCGTCTGGGGCGTGATGGCCTCGACGTCCTGGGTGGTCATGCGCTCGCGCACCACCCGCTCCATGCGGCTGAGCCCGATGCGCACCTGGTTCTGTATCAGCTCGCCCACCGAGCGGATGCGGCGGTTGGCGAAGTGATCCTGATCGTCCAGGCGGTAGCCGGGCTCGGCATTGGCCAGGTGCAGCAGGTAGCTCGCCGTGGCGAGGACCTCGCTGCGGGTGAGCACCGTGCCATCGGGATCGGGACGCACCAGCTCCGGGTGATCGACCGCGTCGGGATGATCGGCGTCGACGAAGTCCAAGCCGAACAGCTCGGACACGCGGTCGAGTTCGGGCCCGAGCTTGCGGTTCAGCTTGTAGCGGCCGACCTTGGACAGCGAGTACCGGCGCTCATCGAAGAACGCATTCTGGAAGTAGTTGGACGCGGCATCCGGGGTGGCCACCTCGCCGGGGCGCACCCGCTTGTACAGCTCGAGGAGCGAATCCTGCTGGTTGGGTGCAACGTCTCGGTCCTTTTCCCACTGGGGCTCGAGGAAGTCGAAGTGCTCCACGAACCGTTCGAGCAGGCCGGGATGGCGGTCTTCGCCGTAGCCGAGCGCTCGCAGCAGCGAGAAGATGCTGAGGCGGCGCTTGCGGGCCACCCGGCTGCCGGCGGTGGGGTCCTTGCCCGGCTTGTGCTCGACGTCGAATTCGATCCACTCGCCTCGGTAGGGGTGAATGGTCGCGGTCACCAGCTGGTGCTTCGACATGTTCCGGAGCCGGTAGCGCTCGCCGGGCTGGAAGATGACGCCGGGTGAGCGCACGAGCTGGCTCACCACCACCCGCTCGGTGCCGTTGATGATGAACGTGCCCTTGGGAGTCATCATCGGGAAGTCGCCCATGAACACGGTCTGGGCCTTGACCTCGCCGGTGTGAGCGTTCTTGAACTCGGCACGCACGAAGATCGGCGCCGAGTAGGTCATGTCGCGTTCCTTGCACTCCTCCACGGAGAACTTGGGCGGCGGGCGCAGATCCTCATCGAAGGGGTCGAACGAGAAGACGAGCTGGAGATGCCCGCCGAAATCGCTGATGGGGCTGATATCGGCGAACGTCTCCGCAAGACCGACGTCGAGGAATCTCTGGAAGGAATCCTTCTGGATGGACACGAGGTCCGGGAGTTCCAGGACTTCGTCGAGGTTGCCGAACGAATAACGTTCGCGGCCGACACGAGACGACAACGGACTCTCCTAGTGGTTCAGTTGTTCGGGATGGGTCACAGGCGACTGCCCGCGGCAGGCGGCGGGGGGCTGGAAGCGCGCGCAGTCGCAGGCGTCCGCAGCAAACAGGGAGCCCACCGCTGGGCCTCGGTGCTGGGGACTGGTGGGTGCGCGAATGGGGAGGCCACCTGTGCCACGGCGGGGGCAACGCTATCCAGCAACGCTGGGCGCCACAACCGCGACACGCGGCGTGCGGTGAGATATGCGCGCGGCTAGGACAGCTCGACGGTGGCGCCGACTGCCTCGAGGGCTTCCTTGGCCTTGTCGGCGTCGACCTTCGGCACGCCTTCGAGCACAGGCTTGGGGGCCGCCTCCACGAGATCCTTGGCCTCCTTGAGACCCAGGCTGGTGAGCGAGCGCACCTCCTTGATGACCTGCACCTTCTTGTCGCCGATCGCGGTCAGCGTGACGGTGACCTCATCGGCAGCCTCCTCGGCGGCCTCGCCGTCGGCGTCACCGCCCGCAGCAGCGGCAGCCACCATCATCGGGGCAGCGGCGGCAGCGGTGACGTCGAAGCGCTCTTCGAATGCCTTCTTCAGCTCGACCAGCTCGAGCACCGTCATGTTGCCGATGGCGTCGAGGATCTCTTCGGTGGACGTGCTCATTGGTTGTTCTCCGTATTCGTTGAATCGTCTGATGGATCGCTGTTCGGGTCGTCTGCTTGGGCGTCTTCAGCCTCAGGAGTGGAATCGGCCGCGGCCGTGCTGGCATCGGCTTGGTCTGTTTGAGCCACGGTTTCGTCGGCGGGCGCCAGACTGTCCGGCGTCTTGTCGGCCAGCGCTTGCAGCAGGCCCGACACCTCGCCGATCAGGTTGTTCATCATCGACGCCAGCGCACCGAGCGGCGCTGCGAACGCTCCCAGCATCTGCGCCATCAGCTCGTCGCGCGACGGCAGGTCGGCCAGCTCGCGCACCTGGGCGTCGCTGAGCAGCGTGCCCGTCAGCACGCCACCCTTGATGATCAGCGCGTCGTGCTCCGCTGCGAACGTGCGCAGGGCCTTGGCGGCCGCTGAGGGATCCTTGCCGCAGAAGGCGAGCGCCGTCGGGCCCAGGAGCAAGTCGAGCGTGCCGGCCGGCGCATCAGCCGAGAGCGCCCGGCGGACCAGCGTGTTCTTGTAGATCTTGTAACGGCAGTCGGCATCGATGAGGCGGCCCCGCAGGTCGGCCATCTCGGCAACGTCCAGGCCCCGGTACTCAGTGAACAGCACTGCCTCGGCGTCGTTGAACCGCTGGCGGACCTCGTCCACCACGGCCACCTTGTCGGCCCGTGGCGCGCGCCCGTCAGCCGTCGTTGCTGTCGCCACTGTGAGGGCCTCCTGTGCTGCGGTATGTGCGGTGATCGGGCGGTTGGGTCGCTCCCGGCCCCGGAACGGGCACCGGTCCGCAGACCAGACAGAACCGCCTCCGACGCTGACGCGCACAGGAAGACCGTCCGCCTCATCAGGCTCGACCCGTGCGGCTCACCCGAGGCGGGCGAGCCCCTGAACATGGTTCAGACGGGGCCGATTTCAGGCCGGAGCCACCGGAGTTCTACGGCGAGCAAGTTGTGGAGTGCCGAACGCTACCGGTCGCGCCCGGCGATTCAACTACAGGGGGCTAGTTGTACGTAGCGAGGTCGATGCGGACGCCTGGGCCCATGGTCGAGGACACCACCATCTTGCGCACGTAGCGACCCTTGGCGCCAGCCGGCTTCGCCCGTGCCAGCTCGTCCATGACCGCTGCCAGATTGGCATTCAGGTCCTCAGCGGTGAAGCTCACCTTGCCGATCGCGAGATGCACGTTGCCATACCGGTCGGTTCGGTACTCGACCTTGCCGCCCTTGAACTCGCCCACAGCCTTGCCGACATCGGGCGTCACCGTTCCGGACTTGGGGTTCGGCATGAGGCCACGGGGGCCGAGCACCTTGCCCAGGCGGCCTACCACACCCATCATGTCCGGCGTCGCGATCGCCACGTCGAAGTCGGTGAATCCAGCTTCGACGCGCTCGGCCAGATCGGCGCCGCCCACGACATCGGCCCCCGCTTCGGAGGCTTCGCCCGCAGCGTCACCCTGCGCGAAGACCGCAACGCGCACATCACCGCCGGTGCCCGACGGCAGTGAGACGGTGCCACGCACCATCTGGTCGGCCTTACGCGGGTCTACGCCGAGCCGCACCGACAGATCGACCGATTCGTCGAATTTGGCCGGTGCCAGCGTCCGCACCATGTCAATGGCTTGGGCGGGTTCGTGCATCATCTGCCGGTCGTACCGTCGGGTCGCCTCGGCGTACTTCTTCCCTGACATCTGTGGGGTCTCCTCTGTAGCGCTGCCGTGCTGCCTCAGCCGGCGATTTCGATGCCCATCGAGCGAGCGGTGCCGATCACCTGCAGCTTGGCGTTCTCAAGATCGCGTGCGTTGAGGTCGGGCATCTTCGTCGCGGCGATCTCGGCCACTTGGGCCGCGGTGACATGCGCCACGGTCTCGCGGCCGGGGTTGTCGGCCGCCTTCTCCAGCCCCGCCGTCTGGCGCAGCAGCACCGACGTCGGCGGCGTCTTCGTGATGAACGTGAACGACCGGTCTTCGAAGATGGTGATCTCTGCGGGCACGATCGTGCCGCGCTGGTTCTCGGTCTTGGCGTTGTACTCCTTGCAGAAGTCCATGATCGCTACGCCGTGCGGGCCGAGCGCCGTGCCCACCGGGGGCGCGGGCGACGCCTGCCCGGCAGGGATCTGAATCTTCACCACCGCGCTCACCCGCTTGCGGCCCGCTGCGGGTCGTGCCGGTTTGTCTGCCATGAGGTGCTCCTCGGGTCTGTGCTGAATCGCCCTTGCAGGGGCTCGGGTCTGTGGAATGGCCCTCGCAGGGGCTCAGATCTTTGCGACTTGGACGAAGTCGAGCTCGACGGGGGTCTCACGGCCGAAGATGTTCACCAGCACCTTCACCTTCAGCTGCTCCTCGTTGATCTCGATGACCTGACCTTGGAAGTCGGAGAACGGGCCCTCCTTGATACGCACGCCCTCGTCGATCTGGAAGATCATCGACGGCTTGGTGCGGCGCGGCATCTCGGGCCCGTCATCGGGCTCAGCCAGGAATGCCTCCACCTCCCTGCGACGCAGGGGCGACGGCTTGCCGCCCGGACCCGCATAGCCAGTGACTCCCGGCGTGCTGCGGATCATGTGGTGGGCCTCGTCGCTGGGACGGCAGCGAATCAGCAGGTAGCCCGGGAAGACCTTCTTCTTGGCGACCACTTTGCGGCCGCCCTTGAACTCGATCACGTCCTCCATCGGGATGGCGACTTCGAGAATCCGGTCCTCCATGTCGAACGTGCCGATCCGGGCTTCGAGGTTCTGCTTCACCTTCTTCTCGTAGCCCGACTGCGTGTGCACGACGAACCAGCGACCCGGCCGGTCATACGGCGAGACCCGCGTGATCTCCGGCTCGTCGACGGCCAGCAGCTCATCCTCGGTGAGCACGTCGGCGGCACCGGGCTCATCGGTGGCGGCGGCATCTGCCGTGTCAGTCGCCTCGGCTGGCTCGGCGCCCGGACCCATCAGGGTGGTGGCCGTCTGTGAGCTCAGCAACCGGCGTGCGGTCGCCATGGGGTCGGTCTCGGGCTCTGCGGGAATGTCGGTCAGGTCGCTCATGTTGGTCAGCTCAGATGCTTGTCAGTTCACGTCGAAGAGGCGCAGCACGCCTTCGCCCAGAGTCCAGTCGAATCCGGCGATCATCGCCGTCAGGATCACGATGGTGATGAACACGACGATCGAGTAGTTGACGATCTCGGCGCGGGTCGGCCAGATCACCTTCTTCAGCTCGGAGCGGACCTCGCCCACGAACTGCGCCGGCCCGGCTCGCTCGGTGGTCGGTGATGCCGGAGCTGCCTGGCGCCGCTCGCGCCTTCCCGCGGGCGCACCGTCAGCCCCCATCTCGCCCTGACGCTGCAGGTGACGGCGTGTGCGTCGGTTCATGGCCATCGGGACTGTCTCCGGCCTCGGTTTCTCAGGGACTCGTTGTCGGGGGTTCGGGCATGGTCAGTCCGCCGGGCTGACGGTCCAAACCGGCGGAAGCGCAGGGCAGGAGGGACTCGAACCCGCAACCGCCGGTTTTGGAGACCGGTGCTCTACCAAATTGAGCTACTGCCCTCAGCGTCGGCGCATCGCGTGCGATACGCGGGTGACACTCAGTGCGGGCCTTCTTGGCGAATGTCCGCCGCAACAGGCTACCGGCAGCGATCTGGGTCGCGTCCAGCGGCGCCTGGAGCGGAGTCTGGTAGCGGGACTGGGACTCGAACCCAGGACCTCACGATGCTGCGCTGATGGCGGCGACCGCAAGCGGCCGCCGCTGCCGTGCGCTCTGACCAACTGAGCTATCCCGCGTGGGAATTCGGCGGCCTGAGACGAACAGGGCATGGGTCAGTTTCATTGCCAGGCCAGACGCAATGGACTGTCGCTGCGGTCCCCACACTGCCCATGACGAAGTCGGCTATACGGGATAGGGACAGGATTCAGCGCCGCAGCGCGCATAGCTGCAAGCGCTGGCCGTCGCCGAGTCGCTGTTCCGGCTAGACACTCCGAATGCAGACCAGCCGGCGTAGATCGACCAGGCCGGCAATGGCGTTACTGGCGGCTGTCGTCGTGATCGCTGGCTGCACTTCGGCTCCCGAGCCGCCTGCGCAGGTGGCCGAACCCGCGACGGCCGTGGCCAGCGAGCCGCCTCCCACGACCGTTAGGCCGCATGAGTGCGCTGCGGTGTTCGAGGCCGACTGGGACGCATACGGCTGGGAGCGGTGCTTGCTGCCGGATGACGAGAGTCCTTGGCATCTGGACAGCAATGCTGCTGAGGCGGTGCTGGCGAGCGTATGGGCGCGCTACGGCGCTGGGCCCATGCCCGATGTAGTCATCGTGGAGGACTTCGCCCCAGATCTCTGCGCCGAGACGGATGAACCTTGCCAAGGCATCGCCAGCGCCACCCGCCACGGGGACGGCAGCCGCTATGTCACCCTCGGCACACACGACAACATCAGCTTGTTCGCCGTGCTTCACGAAGCCGCTCACCACATCGTCGGCGTCGGGCGCGACATCTACGCAGGAGGCCATGGGACCGACTTCCGCTGCGTCGCAGTCGAGATATTCCGCTGCGTCGCAGTCGAGATATACAGCACCTACGCCCCCGAGGCGGTGCCTGTCAGTGTCGCGGCGGGCTTCGCTGAGATTTGCGGTACAACCGCCGAGGCGGTGCTGGCGAGGCACTGCGCTGCGGACACCGTCGGCATCATCAGAGCCGCCGAACTGCTCGCCGCTCACGGCACCACACTGTCAGGCCACCGAGACCGACAGGAAGAGATCGACAGGCTCATCATCGGCATTGAGGCAAGCTGGCAAGGCGATCCTGACGCCAAGGCAGAGCGCATCGGAGCGCTGCAAGCCGAGCGGGACGAAATCGACCGAGCCGTTGTCGAACTAGATGAAGCGGTCCGCTCCGTGCCAGAGCCGGCCTGCTCAGCGCGCTAGGTCGGTTAGGCATACACCAGATCGCGCCGAATCGGGTCTATGCAGCCCAACATCACTCACGGTTGATCTGTCGACCGACAAATGGATTCAAATCGCGCCGAATCGGGTCTATGCAGCCCAACATCACGGCTACCGGCCAACGTCGACACTGGTTATCGACCAACACCTACGAGTAGCGGGACTGGGACTCGAACCCAGGACCTCACGATTATGAGCCGTGCGCTCTGACCAACTGAGCTATCCCGCCTTGCGGGCCGCAGGGTAGCGGCGAGCCCCGTGCCGGAATCGAACCGGCGACACCAGCCTTACCATGGCTGTGCTCTGCCTACTGAGCTAACGGGGCGGGTTTCGCGTACGCCGAGACCGTCGTACGCGGACGATTGTGGGGTCCGGAGTGTATCTGCGGCCCTTCGGTAGCTTCGCTGCCATGCGCACCCGGTTGGCCACGATGGCCGACGCCGACGCGATTGCGGAGATCTACAACCGCGAGGTCACGGACGGCACGGCGACGTTCGACATGGTGCCCCGCTCTCCCACCGAGCAAGCGACGTGGATGCGGGACCATTCAGGCGCCTACCCCTGCATCGTGGCGGTGCTAGACGACTCTGACGCCGAGGCCAGCGGCACGGTGATGGGCTGGGCTTGCCTGTCGCCCTACCGCACCAGACCGGCGTACTCGACCAGCGTTGAGGACTCCATCTACGTGCATCGCGACCACCAGGGGCGTGGCGTAGGCAGCCTGCTCCTCGGCGATTTGGTGGCACTGGCTGATGAACACGGCTTCCACGCGGTCTTCGCTCGCATCGCCGACGCCGGCGCTGCGTCGGTGGCGCTGCACGCCAAACACGGCTTCGAGCTCGTCGGCGTCGAACGAGAAGTCGGCCGCAAGTTCGGGCGCTGGCTCGACGTCACTCTCATGCAGCGCCTCCGCCCCGCCTGAGTTATCCCCGCCCGCATCACGCGCACACAACCTCACGCGCAGCGACAACTAGATGGTTAGTTCCAAGGGGTGGGGTCCACCGTTGGTGGGGTGAGGGTGTCCAAGCTCGGGTGTAGTCACGCTTCGATTTTGGAGGTTCTCGGCATGGGCCCGGACTTGGACACCCTCGCGACTGCACTGTAT
>JAJDTF010000004.1 GCA_022827265.1 Acidimicrobiia bacterium
GCCCACATGACATCCACCACTCTCCTGGACAAAGCGCGCATGATGAAACCGGCCTCCACGGTCGTCGGGAACAGACGACCCCACCAATACACCGGGGAACCAGACGACCCGTGGACGGTCACCTATCCGCGCGGCCTCTAACCCTTGGAACTAACCATCTAGCAGACTGCTTCGCTGGGCAATACAGTTGATGTGCATTAATGTGATGTAAGTGACAGTATAGAGGATGACTATGATGCAAGTCACTGCCAGAGTGCCCGACAGTGTCATCAAGACGCTGGATGCAGCGGCGGCCGAGCTCAAGCGCAGCCGTGCCGATGTCATCCGGCAGGCGCTTGAGCGCTACGTGGAGGACTATCTCGACGTTGGTATCGCGCTCGAACGCCTGCGCGACCCGACCGACCCTATGCTCGATTGGGACGACGTCAAGCGTGAACTACTCGCTTCGGATTAAGACGAGCGCGTCGAAGGAGCTGTCGCACGTCGAACGCGCCGACCGTGAGCGCATCATCGACGCAATCGATCAGCTCCGTGAACATCCGCTGGTGGGGGTGCCGTTGAAGGGCGGCATGCGGGGCCTTCGCAGAATTCGAGTAGGTGACTACCGAGTGCTGTACGAGGTTCAGCACGACGTTCTCGTCATTCTCGTCGTATGCGACGCGTACCGGCGGGACGCGTACCGCCGCAGCTGACGAACACAGGCAGCATTGGTTCCGTGTGCCATTGACCAAGGTGAAGGCAGGGTGATGGACCTCAGTGACATCGAGGCGGGAGCGCGGCTGACCGGTGTCGTGGCCAACAGCGATGTCACTGTCGTGGCTGTTCAGATGCACGGGACGGCGTCCGCCACGTTGACCTACCGCACCGCGAGCGGCCAACTCGGTGAGCGGCTGATCACGATGGCCGATCTCGACGATGTCAGCGAGGTAGCTGAGAGCCACTGGTCCTTCGATGCGGATGGGGCCATGTTCAAGCTGGCGTCAGAAGCCCGGCGCATGCAGATGGCGCATCTCGCCGACCCGTTCGCCGCGGTGGACACGTCGAACATCGACCCCTACCCGCACCAGATCGACGCCGTCTACAACCGCCTCCTGACGCTCAAGCCGCTGCGGTTCCTGCTGGCCGACGACCCGGGTGCCGGCAAGACGATCATGTCGGGGCTGCTCATCCGCGAGCTAATGCTGCGCGGCGACGTGGCTCGGTGTCTCATCGTGGCCCCAGGCAGCCTTGTCGAGCAGTGGCAGGACGAGCTGTGGGACAAGTTCGGTCTCAGCTTCGACCTGATGTCGCGAGAGAGCATCGAAGCATCCCGCACCGGCAACCCGTTTGTCGAGCGGAATCTGCTGGTCGCTCGCATCGACCAGGTGGCTCGGTCGGACGAGCTGCGTGCCCGCCTCGCCGCGTCCGAGTGGGACCTGGTGATCGTCGACGAGGCCCACAAAATGTCCGCTCACCGTTACGGCGACGAGTTGCGCCGCACCAAGCGCTTCGAAGTCGGCGAAGTGCTGCGCGAGTGCACCCGCCACTTCCTGCTGCTCACGGCCACGCCGCACAACGGCAAGAACGAGGACTTCCTGGCGTTCATGACGCTGATCGATCCCGAGCGGTTCGAGGGGCGCCTGCGAGCCACGGACGGCAGCGGCGCGCCCAGCGAAGTGCCTGATGTCAGTGACGTCATGCGCCGGCTGGTGAAAGAGAACCTGCGGACCTTCGAAGGCAGGCCGCTGTTCCCCAAGCGCTACGCCCAGAGCCTGCAGTTCGAGCTGTCAGAACCCGAGACCGAGCTGTACGAGGCCGTCACGGCCTACGTCCGTGACGAGATGAATCGGGCTGCTCGCATGACGGCTGAGGGGGATGCTCAGCGCGGCGTGATCGTCGGGTTCGCGCTTGCTGGCTTGCAGCGCCGGCTCGCGTCGTCGCCGGCCGCCATCTATCACTCGCTGCGACGTCGGCGCGATCGCTTGGCCGGCCAGGCAGCGGAGCTTCGGCAGCTCGCCGCGACCGGGGCGCCCATACCCGTGCCCGAACTCCCCAAGGGTGTGCGCATCGCCGACTTGGAGGATTTCGACTTCGACGACTTTGACGAATCGGAGCTTGCCGAGCTGGAGAGCCTGACCGTCGATGCCGCCACAGCGGCCGCTACCGCCGACGAACTTGAGGCAGAAGTGCGGACTCTGGAATGGTTGGTGGAGCTGGCTGACGGTGTTCGCAACAGCGGCGTGGACGCCAAGTGGACCCGGCTGCGAGACCTGCTGCGCGCTGAGCAGTTCGGCTCATCGCAGTGGAGCGCCGACCCTGACGACGGAACCGGCACTCGCAAACTGATCGTGTTCTCCGAGCACCGCGACACGCTCGACTACGTCGCGGGCCGCATCGCTGCCGAGCTCGGCCGGCCAGATGCCGTCGTCACCATCCACGGCGGCATGAGGCGACAGGACCGCCGGGACACCCAAGACCGGTTCCGTGTCGATCCCACCGTGTCCGTGCTCGTCGCCACGGACGCAGCCGGCGAGGGCGTGAATCTCCAAGTCGCCAACATGATGGTCAACTACGACCTGCCGTGGAATCCGAACCGCATCGAGCAGCGCTTCGGACGCATCCACCGGATCGGTCAGCGCAGGCCCTGTCACCTGTGGAACCTCGTTGCCCACGAAACGCGTGAAGGCCAAGTGTTCGAGCGGCTGTTCGCCAAGATCGAGCAGCAGCGAGAGGTGTACGGCGACCAGGTGTACGACGTGCTCGGCGACGCGCAGATCAACGTGTCGCTGCGGGATCTGCTGATGCGGGCGATCCAAGCCGACACCGACCCTGCGCACGCCGAGTGGATGGACACTGTCATCGACGGTGAAATCGGCGAGCAGCTGCGCGAAGTCCTCGAGGAACGAGCCCTGGTGGCAGGGCTGGCTGACCCAGCGGCCAACGACGAAGTGCGACGCCGGATGGAGGAAGCCCGGGCTCGTCGGCTGCAGCCGTGGTTCGTGCACGACTTCTTCACCCAGGCGCTGCAGCTGTACGGCGGACGAATCTCGGGCCGGGAGCGAGGCCGCTACGAGATCACCCGAGTGCCTGCGTCGGTGAGAGCCAGCGCCGACCCCGCCCTCGGCCCCGTGCAGGATCGCTACGCGCGGGTGACCTTCGACAAAGACCACATGCAGCCCGATGGCGGTGCAGCTCGCACCCCTGGTCCGGCCGGAGACAGGGCCGAGCTGATTTCACCCGGCAGTGCGTTGCTGTCGGCGGTGGCCAGCAAGGTGCTCGATGATCACGGCGACACGCTGCGCCACGGTGCCGTGCTTGTGGATAGCAGTGACCCTTCGACGGAACCACGACTGCTCGTGTACCTCGATCACGTAGTGACCGACGGCCGATTGGTGAACGGTGCCCGGCAGGTCGTGTCGCGCCGATTCCAGTACGTGGAGGTTGACCAGCAAGGCACAGCCAGCGACCCAGGTGCCGAGCCGTACCTGGAATATGCGTCGCTGACTGCCGAGCAGGAGGCGCTGCTGGCCGGACAGCTGGACACCGCATGGGCCGGCCCCGCGGTCGAGTCGGTTGCCCGCGATTGGGCGATTGAGCACTTGGCAGGGCCGCACCTTGAGTCGGTCGACGCCGTCGTTCAGGACCGAGTGGAGCGAGTCAGCGAGGCCGTTCGGGTTCGGCTTGAAGCCGAGATCCGCTACTGGGATCGACGCACGAACGAGATCAAGACGCAGGAGATTGCAGGCGGCAAGCCCACGCTGAATTCAGGCCTTGCTCGCAGGCGAGCCGACGAGCTAGCGGCGCGGCTGCTGCGCCGTCGTGCCGAGCTTGATTCGGAAGCCGATTTGCACAGCAGCCCGCCAACGGTGGTCGCCGCGGCGGTGATCGTGCCCCAGGGCCTGCTGGAAGATCTGGCGGGCGCCGCACCCGATCCGGCAGCTGCCGCCGACAAGGCGGAAACCGACCGGCGAGCCGTGGCAGCGGTCATGGCCGCCGAACGTGCCTTGGGACGCCAGCCAACCGAACAGGAGCACGCCAATCCCGGCTTCGACATCATGTCGGTCGACCCTGAGACCGGCAACCACTACTTCATCGAAGTGAAGGGTCACCTGCCCCGCACCGACGAGATTCACGTCAGCGCCCGCCAAGTACGCCAAGCCCAGAACGACCCGGACCGTTGGCGACTGGCAGTGGTGTCAGTGCCCGATGACCCCAATGCCGAGCCCCAGGTTCGCTACCTGATCAAGCCCTTCGCTGACACGACAATGCCAACTGCCATGACGAAGGTCGGGCTCCAGGTGGCGGCGCTACTGGCCGACGCCGGACCACCCCGCTGACCAGCGCGGCCATACCTGGCCCGACAAGAGAAAAGCCCGGCGCTGTCGCAGCGAACTGCAATCAGCACCGGGCTCGGTATCAGGAACTTGACGACTTGTCGTCGCCGCCTCCTTGCGAAGATGGTTCTCCGCCGGGAGCAGGGCCTGTGGGCAGCTTCGACACGTCGACAGAACCCTTGGGTGCGTACCCACCGTGGCGCTCGACGCGCTCCGTTTGCCTACTGTCTCGTGCCTTATCGGTCATCGTCAGGACTCTCCGCTGCGGGCCTAGTCTCCGAACTCGGCTTCGAAGCCCGATCCAAGTTGACGAACTCAAGATACTCGACCTCGTCCCACTTGATGAGGAGCCCTCCGCCGGTGAAGTCAGGTGCCGCAGAACCCTGGGACGCATTGCCGTCCTGCCGCTGGTGCTCGCGATACCTGATCGCGCCAGAGCGCTGGTCGAGGTGCAGCGCTCGCCCGACGTAGAGGTCGAGCGCTTCCGCTTCCCCGGCAGCGTACGAAGGCGGCAAACCGGTGTCGTCGAACAGCCCACCGATCCAGGCACCCGACTTCATGCGGCATCGCACGAGACCGGAACGCTGTCGCTCGAAGAGGTGATCCCACGCTCGCGGTGCGCGCCGAGAGCCCAGCAGCAACATCACCCAGCGCTTGTTGTGACTTACGGCTCGCCCGATCGTCCAGCCCACGACCAGTGGCACGAGCAGGTACGCAACCGGGAGGAGCGCCAAGGCACGCGGAATCGGATCGCCTGCGGCGAAGGACTTCCAGTAGTTCGCGTAGATCCAGTACACGGGCCAACTGCCAGCAGCCCAGATGGCGGCAGAGAGGCCTCCGAGACGCAGTAGCCAGTCGCGCAGACGGTTGCCGTAGCTCAGAGTGTGTCTGCGGTACCCCCATGCCGCGCAGGCCCCGGGCAGCAGCACGATGCCGACGACAACGACGCCTTGAAGCAGGGAGGTCATCGAACCGGGTCCCGCGCGGTGTCATGAGCGGCGACGGAATGCACCCGGCGGGTGCTTGCCTCAGGGTTCTGCTGGCGATGAGACGGATCGGGCATCGACATGTGAACGTAGCGACAAGCCTCCGACTCGCCAAACGAATTTCGGTGGATCTCAGTCGTACTCAGGTTGTTGCCTCAGTGACCGAGTCGCCGTTCGGCAGGTTTGGCAACAGACGAAGGTTCAAGATGTCGTCACGGATCCGTGCCAAACGGGCCGATGTCTCGTCCTGGCCAGTCTCACGAGCTCGACGTTGATTCCCCGTCACCGCTGTCGGCCTGCATTCAGAGGCCTCGACGCCAAGTTTCGGCGTCGCGTTCGTGCACGCCGGCCTCGTGCTCGTAGCTCTGGGCCAGGCTGGTGAAGAGCGCAGCAGTGCGAGGCCATTCTTGGAAGCGTCGGCTGTCAGCTCTGTAGCGCTCGGCGAGTTCGCGCTCCTGATCACCGCCGTCGGTTACGCCGCGCCAAGTAACGCCGCGCTGGTTACGAACGGCCACAAGCAAGCCCCGGTCAACGTCATCGCTGTCCAAGCGGTCGAGGAGGTTGCGGACGGCCTCAGGCGGCCAATCGCCGTTGGCTTCCGCCGGGGACGAAGCCAGAGCAGTCCCGATCATCTGATCGCCAATATCGGCTCGGTCGATCGCAGCCAGCTGCTCGCGGGCGCGATCAATCCAGGCGTTCAGCGGATCCACATCGGGCTCCGTCGTCTCATCGAGGCTTGGTGCGAATTGCGTCTTGGGCCAGCCGTTCAAGACGTGGTGGGCGTTGAGCGCCATCTGGCGTTGGGATTCGCTTGACGGAGGCTGTTCGTCTGGCGAAGCGCTTGCAGGCTTGAAGGCCAATTCGACGAGTTGAACAAAGAGGTCGGGGTTGCGATCCATCTCTCGGTACAGATTCGGGGCGCTGTGCTCTCGACCGTGGCGCAGGTACGAGTGGTACTGCCATTCCAGCACTGCGACTCGACCAACGCCGAGGTGATCACGGTGCTCGTCAAGCACCTCGAAGAGCGTGGTGATCTTGTATCGAGTGCTATGTCGATGCCCGGTATCTCGGCCGGTGTGCTCGACCCACTGCTCTAGGTAACCGGCGGCGGCGTCGGCATACTCCGGATGGGACGAGTGATCGCTAGAGCCGAAAGCGAGGATTTCGAGGGCGAGCCCGATGCGCCCCACCCCGTGCAGTCCGCGGCACACCTCAAGCAACTGGCTCAGTTCGTCTGGGTGCCCGAGGTCGTAGTAGTTCGCCCGGCTCCAGTACTCCTTGGCGACCTCAGCGCCGAACCTGTCTACCTGCGACCACGGCTTCTCGATTGGTGGCGGAGAGCGCAACACATCGGCCACGACCTGGGCTGATGGGCTGTGTGTCGCAAGCAGCTCATTGACGCCGTCCCACCCCAACGACGCGAATCGATGATCGAAATAGCCCAAGGCAACCTGAGTGACCGAATCGGTCGCTTCGTGCATGACGCCAAGCACCATCACGTCGAGCGTTGGGTCAACTCTTCCCAAGGCCACGCCAACTCGGCGGGGTTGGTCAACCGAGGCTGCAAAGTCGAGCACCGCGTTCACGCCGTTATCGGACAGGATCGCCGCGACGGCCTTCATCTGCTTCGGCCACAACGCTGCCTGATACTGCTCGTACCCGTCCGCTGCACTTACGCCGTCGATGTACAGCAGGCCCGATGAGAACAGATAACCGAAGGCAATGGCCGGATCCGCCGGTCGCATCCTGTCCCGTACCTGTTCGATTGCTTCCACGCTCGGCTCGGGAAGTGCCCACTCGGCACCTCGGAACTCGCGGTGACTCGCCGTGAGTTCCAGGAGCGCGGGCCACACTCTGGACTTGAAAGTCTCATCGGAACCGGATGCCGCAAGTCGGTCGAGGGCAGAAATCGCGCTGGCCAACAGATCATTCGGCAGATCGGCCATGTGCTCGGCCAGATCGACCCAGCGCTGAGGGTCATTGCTGGCATCTTCGATGAGCATCTCTGCGATGGATCGGGTCACGTTGGCGAATTCGGTTTGCATGACGATTGGCTGTGCCGGCCTCCAGTCACGAAATTCGGGCAACGTGCCAGAGGTTTGGACTTCGTGGCCGCTCGGCAGCATCGACAGCATCAGTTTCCAGCCAACGTTGGCATGGTTGCGTCGGAGCATGTGGATGGCCCGGAGGCGCGCCTCAGCATCAGCGGATGTGTGAGGCATCCACGAGCAGAAAATCGACGCAAGACTCTCCAAGGGACGGTTGAGATCTCGCCCGCCGAATTGCGTCGCGTCCCGTCTGCTGGAGTCCAACTCGTCTAGCCGAGCGAGCACGTCAGCCACAGCCGACAGATGCTCGGGCGACCACGCAATGACTTCGAGCGCGTTCAGGACTCGGAGATGAGGCGACGATGGTCCGAAGTCGATCGGGCTTGAGTTGCTGTCGGCGAACAGCTCTCGTGTGAAGGCATGTCGATCTGCGAGGCAACTGCGAAGCGCTTGCAGTAGGACGTCGGGAGCTGCCTCGCCGAGCAAGGGCAAGATGTCAACGAGTGCCAACCAAGTTCGTGGCATCGGGTCGTCGATGGCAGCGCGGAGCGCCTGCGAAGTGACCTTGTTGGCCAAGTCCGAAGTCTGCGATGCGCTCGCAACGAAATCGGGCGACAGACTGCCCGCGAGGGCGAGGGTGGTTGCCATTCCCCGCTTCAACCGCAGCGAGCATCTGCCAATCACACCGTCGAGGCGGGCACGGAGCAGGTCCTCGCCGGTCAGCTCCCGCAGCGGGTTGGCACCGCACATCACTGCGAGCGCCGTCTCAGCAAACTTCTTGATGTCGCCCGGGGTGAGCTGATCGCGGAGCAGCACCCAGGTGTCAGCGGGGGAGACGCCGTACCACTGCTCATCGACAGCGACCAGCGGCGAGTCAGCCGCGTCGAGCTTGCGCAGCATCTCCGTGGCCTCGTCGTAGCTAGTGCCGGCGAGCTGAGCGACGACCTCGCGGTCCCCCTCGCGGGTTTCGTCCCAGCCTCCGATCAGCAAGCACGCTCGCAGCGGCGCGTCGATATGCCCCTTCGCCCAGTCCGGAATGTGGAATGCGGGGTCCTTAGCGAGGCGCCGTCGGAGCGCAATCAAGCTCGTACGGGCGATCCTGCCGAGTTCATGCGCTTCATGCATCTCGAATCCCGCCGATTCGAGTTGTTTGGCGACCACCTCCGAGTCGACTGCGTCCAAGGTAATGGCCGCCTGCGGGCTCCCAGGTGCCGGCACGATCATTCGATGCGGACTCCCGGCAGTTCGATGTCTTGCGTATTCCGGTGAAGGCACCGCGATGGTCAGAACGGGTCCGCTTGTCTGCTGACCCGGCTGAGTCGACAGTGCCTCTTGCGCAAACAACCGCGCGGCAGCCTCGTCACTGTCCACGTAGAGCACCTGCGCGAGGTTCATGCTTTCGGCTTCGCCGGCGCTGAGCGCCGCTGTGATGAATGCGATGATCTCGTCGCGGTGGACTTGGCCTCCGATCGTCAGAATGCCTCGGCCACTGCTGCAGTGCTCGCGCAAATCGGTGGCTGCTTTTTCGCGTCCAGCAAGCACGACATCCGCATCTAGGGGCGTACTCGTCGTCGCCAGCCACTTCTCCCACCAACGGGACAGAAGACTGATGCCCTCGGTCGGCTGGCCAAGCTGGTCCCGCATCCAGATGGTCGTGGCAATTGCGCACGAGAGCCAGTCTTCGAGATTGTCGACGTTCAGGCCTCTGACTCGGTCGAAGTCATCGTCTCTCGTACGTTCAGACTCGAATGACCGCCGCTTGGTCCACGGGGCGCAAGCGGCCGCCACATACGCGATCTCGGCGCGTTGGTCAGGTGTCGAGTTCTTGACTCGCTTCTCGTAGTCGCGACTGGCCTTCTTCTTGAGGCCGTCCTGTTGGGTCGTGAGTTCCCACACTGACTTTCCTACGGGCACGAAGCGGTTCCCGCGGGCACATCTCACGATTTCGTCCAAGCCAGACAACGCCGTTCCGGTGCCACCAGGCATATCGATCCACTCGGCCGACGGCTCGGTCTCGGCGATGAGGCTCCGAACCAGTCTCGGAAACTCCTTCTCCCCGCGATCGGACTTCGCCCAGCGGATCAGATCATTCCGACTGACCCGCAGCGATTCAGGCACCGTAGGCACGAGATGGACAGCGGGTTTCATGGCACGCGCGAGATCGCAGGCGAGTCCGTAGTCCGCCTCAGAGCAGAGAGCCAGCATTCCGCTGCCGCGAAGTGCTTCCGCCATGCGTCCGAGATCCCGGATTCGGTGCGCCGGACGGGGGCGCCGAGCGGAGAAGTCGCCGAGCCTCTGGCCCGACCCGATCCATTCGCGTAGCTCCGCCAGGTCTTCGGCGGCAAGGTCGAACGCCTCATGCAGTTCGGCTGCGGTCATCGCTGCTAGATCGGCGCTGAGTTGGCTGTCGCCCCGGAGCTGTGCCTCGGCGACGATCTGATCAAGCCAGCGTCGCCTCGCAGCGTCGTCCTGTAGTGGGCCGAGAGCGTGCAGCCGGCGCCCCGCAGCTACCAGCACCTGGTCGCGCGCGTCGGTGCCACCCGAAGCGGACACCATCCGCAACCCCGTGATCCAAGCGTTCTCGAAGTCGTAGAAACGGGTGGCCTTGGCGATGCCCTCTAGCGCCGCCTCAAGACAGCGTTGTGCAGACTCATCCTCCGGCTCGACGACGGCTTCGGCGGCGCTCATGGTGCTTCCCAATCGTAAGAGGTGATCGCGTCAGGGCGAACGCCAATTCCAGCTCCTTCGAACGCCGCCACGGCGACCTCGAGCGCGCTCGTTCCTGGCTGGTAATGGCCGCTCATGTCGTTGAGTGCCGAGACGATCATCGTCGTCCCGTCGTACTCGACCGCGAACTCGCCTGCCGCCAGCACGGGCGCCCCGCTTGCGAGCACGGCGTGGGAGATGTGCCGGTACCGCTGTTGCCTGGGCGCCGCTACGAGTCCGCCTCCAGTCAGGACGACGAAAATCATGTCGACGCCTGCCGTCGCAAGCAGGTCGAAGGCTGCGCTGGGGATGCTGACGGGAACGATGCCGGCCTCGCGAGCGGCCTCCCGCTCTTGCTCCAGCAGATGTGGGTAACGGTTGTAGTACGGGGGTGACAAAGCGTCGCTACTGCCTTCACAGATACTCGATTCGACAGCACTCTACGATGATTGAAATATCATGAAACTATGTATATAGTATGTGCGTCGAGTCGTTGCTGGTGCTGGCATCGCTGATCGGCGGCATCGGTGGCTACCGTGACGGACCGTGACCGGTGTCGCAAGCAGACCGAAGCTGATTGAGGTAGCGCTGCCGCTGGCGGCGGCTCGAGCGGTGACCTGAACGTCGACGGCGAACTACTCGTCGGCTATAGGGGACTGAGACCAAACAACAACCTGCTGCCAACGGTGTGTATAGGCGTTGGGTTGACTCGCACGCGGCATCATGTGGCCATGCCTTCTGGCGACCCCCCGGGCGTGATGACGAATGCAGCGTCTCCTCCGCCGCGGTTGCCGGAATCGCTCGAACCGTGGTGGACACCCGAGCGCGATGAGCTGAACAGCTGGTTCGAGAACGTCGCCCCTCACCTAGCGCCTCTGTACCGGGCGGCTGTTCGAATGACTGAGGATGAGGAGTTTCCAGGTCGTGTCCACTTCATTGCACACGCGACCCGCGAGATCCGCAACCGCTTGCCGGACGCGCTCGACGGCACGCTCAAGTTGCCGAGGTTGGATTATCGCCCCTGGGTTGAGAGGATCTGCGAGCAATGGGTCGAGCAAGGATTCTTGCTAGATGGGACAGACGCATCCTTAAATGAAGCGGCAACGCCAGGGTCCGACGATGCGACGGTCGAGGTCTCAGTTGAGCTTGTTGCAGCTGTGGGACGCTTGGTCACGAAGCACCACGAGGTCGAGATAACCAAGGATGCGCTATTGGTGCCGAGGTTCGAGGCCCTGGCCGGGGAGGGTCCTCATCCTCCGTACGTATTCGATCGCTGGAGACGAGCATCGCGATCTGCCGAGAAGTTCGCCCACGCCAGAGACAGAGAACTTCCGCCGGAGGCGGACAGCGAGTGGACTCAGAACTTCCGAGATTTTGAGGGATTTCTGAGGGCAATATCTCAGCGTGCCCAGGAGAACATTGAGGAACTCGACGAACTCCTGAAAGCAGCGAACAGCCAATGAGCGCCTGGAACCCACCTGACGAGAACCACCTGGCGGAGCTGCAGCGCCTGGCGGCACGTCGCGAGAATCGCACATACTTCTTCGACCGTCTGGAGAATCCAGAGTGGGTGCCGGCGCTAGCGGAGCGCGGGTACTTTGACAGCCCGCCAGACCCGGTGCGCGACGAGGAGCAGGGAACCATCTGGTTCCCGCCGTGGCCTGAGGGTCGATACCTGAGCCGCATGGCTTCCAAGGCCCCGGATGCAGTGACTGCTGTGCTTGAGCGCGTGCCTCCGACGAGCAATCCGGCAGCGACGCGCACTCTCTTGGAAGCGGCTCAGGCGCTTCCGGACGACCATTTCCCCCAGCTCTCAGAAACCGTATTGCGGTGGCTTCAACTGCCCACCGGAACCCACTTCGCCAGTGATTTTGCCGAAGAAGCTGCTTCAGTCATTTCACGGCTGGCGCGTACCGGTTCAACTGAAGTTTGTCTTGAGGCCACTCGGGCACTTCTGGCGCCTGAGCGTCGCGGCGGTGCGACCGAGTCTGAAGAGAGCGATGAGTTTCGATTCTCTAAGCCAAAGGTCGTTGGCAGACTTGATGATTGGCTCTATGAGCGCGTAATTGAGCAGCTCTTGCCGGATCTCGTGGATGCCACGGGCATCGACGGACTGAAGTTACTTTCGTCGTTGCTCGACCAAGCCTTGAGGCTGAGCAGCTGGGAAGGAGACCCGACCGACGAGGCGGACTACTCGTACATGTGGCGGCCTGCCGTCGAAGAGCACGAGCAGAACTTCCGCGACAGCGTGTGCGACCTACTCGTCGGGGCCGTGAGAGACGCAGCAGTGCGGTTGACGGGCGCTTCCGAGGACGATCTTGAAGCAGCAGTGCTGCAACTCGAGAAGGGCACCGTCTTGCACCGCCGCATCGCTCTGCACGTGCTGGCGCAAGCGACCGGTGGCAGCCATCTCGCAGCTGAGCGCATCACGGATAGCGCTCTGTTCGATGACTACCGCTTCAAGCACGAGTACGCCGGACTGCTGCGAAGCCGGTTCGGAGAACTGTCGATGGAAACGCGTCGAGTGTTCTTCGATTGGGTTCTCGCCGGGCCAGATCTTGACGACTACCGCCGATGGCGCACTGCTCAGGATGCCTCTGCTCCTAGCGAAGCCGACGAAGCCGCGTACCGGGCACGCTGGCAGCGAGACTGGCTGAGCTTCGTATCCGACCATCTCGCTGGTGACTTGGCTGCGCTCCACAAAAGGCATCTGCAGCGCTACGGCGAGGCCGAGCATCCAGATTTTCTCACTTGGACATCGAGCTGGTCGGGGCCGGCAAGCCCGGTGACCCAAGACACGATGACCTCATGGCCGCCGAAGAAAGTCGTTGAGTACCTCAAGGAATGGCGACCTGACGCTGAAGGTGAGCACTTCGGAGCGACAAGAGAAGATGTTGGCCGCATCTTCAAGGACGCCGTCTCCGACAGGGCAGCGGCGTTCACGGGGGTGGTCGACGAGATCGCCCTTCTGGATCCAACATATGTTCGTCATTTCTTCGACGGCATCGAAGCTGCCGTCAAGAACGGTGCCCTCATCAGCTGGGGCGGGATGCTGCGTCTCATGGAAACTGTGGCGAGGCGTCCCTTGGCCGATGACCACGACCACTTCGAAGATCCTCACTGGGACCGCGACTCGGGCTGGCGTTGGACGCGCGGAGCAATTGCCTCCTTGATTGAGGTCGGGGTAGCAGAACGCGATAACGGGATTCCGTCTGAGCGGTACGAGTCCGCTTGGCGGATTCTCGAACTACTGATGGACGACCCGGATCCGACCCCGGAATACGAGGCAACCAACCTCGCCAGTATGGGCCCACTCGCGCTGTCCATGAATACCAACCGCGGCAAGGCGATGCGAGCGGTCCTGTCGTACTCGCTGTGGCGCCGTCGAGGGCTGCAGGAACAGGGCATGGATACTTCGGCAGGGCTTGATCTGCTCCCCGAGGTTCGGTCCCTTCTGGAGGAGCGCCTGAAGCCCGAACAAGACCCATCGATCGCCGTACGAGCTGTGTACGGGGAGCGGCTCCCCTGGATTGCGATGCTTGACGAACGCTGGGTCGCTGGACGCTTGCCGCAGATCTTCCCGAAAGATCAGCATCTAGCCGCTCTCAGAGATGCTGCATGGAACACGTACATCTGCTGGTGCAGGCCGCTCGACTCCATGCTTGACCTGCTGCGAGATGAGTATGACGCCGCTATCGAGCGAGTCCCTTCCAGCGGCACACGAGACCTGTCGAACTCTGAAGATGTGGACCAGAAGCTCGGCGAGCATCTCATCACCTACTACTGGCGGAGTCGGTTGCCACAGTCGACGCTTGACCGATGGTTCGAGGTAGCCGATGACAATCTCGCGTGGCGCAGTATGGAGTTCGTGGGGCGAGCGCTGCGAAACACCGAAGGCGACGTCGAGCAGTCCGTATTGGAGCGGATTCGTGATCTTTGGAACTGGCGGATCGGAGTCATCCAGAACCAGCCGGAAAAGCACAAGCTGGAGGCAAGCGCGTTTGCCGCCACGTTCGTGTCATCCAAGTTCGACGAGGAATGGTCGCTTGCCGCGCTTGAGTCCACGGTTAACGCAAGCGGTCCAAAGTGGCTGGGGCGAGAGGTAATCGAACGCTTGGCGGTGATCGCCGAAGCGAAGCCGACGATAGCTACACACATCACCCGACGAATTCTCGAAGGCGCCACTAATGATTGGGATCACATCGCTTGGAGAGACCAAGTTCAAGACATACTGAGAGCGACGATCGACTGCTCTGACAGTGAGACCGCCGACAACCGGTCCGCGATCATTGACTACTACATCAGGCGCGGTTACTTCGACTTCAGAGTCTTCGGAAAAGAACCCGAACAACGGTTGCCATAAGTCGAGTCCGCTGATCCCGACATGCAAACTTAGGGTAGAGATGCGAGCACTTCGCCAACAAAACCACGGCCTTTGGCAATCTTGTCCATTGATTCATCCGTGCTAGCCATTCTCTGCGCCAAGACTGCACGGACCTGACTGAGACACGACAACAGATCGGCGTCCGTTAGGGCCCGACTATCATCTGCCAAGACAGCGAGTTGACGCGGTTCTGTGACCGGTGAACCCACAAGCTTGGCAGCAGCGAGCATCGCTACGTGAAATCGCAGATTGGTCCGCTCGGGCGCCGATGTGTTGGCCTCTGATGATTGAAGGAATCCGTCGACTTCCTTCTGTGCTCTCGCAGCCCATAGGTATACATTCAGCGGCGTATCATCTGAGAATATCTGGACGTAGTCAGCATCTGATTTCAACAAAGATGATGGCCGCGCGCGCGCATCGTCAGGACGGCTTAGACCAAGTGCCATAACCGACTGGGCGAGAAAAGGAATACCAATGATGCGACTCAGCGGCTTACCAATATTGCGGTAGTAATTCTTGCGTCGATCGTAGAACCAGCCATGGCCCTCAAAAAACGCTTCTACTTTGCGCTGTATTTCGTCCGTGGCTCGTAACGATGCAACAGGAATGTTTGTCTGCTTATTTGTCGCCCGGATCACCCTGTCACGTGTGGTCTCATCGTTTGTTTCAAGGATGCGAACGAGCAAGCTTCTAGACAGCATCTGGTCATCGGGAGATGAATCCTTGAGCGCCAAAAACGTTGCATACGACGTTTGAAGCCCATTGACGATTTGTACATCATCAAGGGTGTATGTCTTGCCTTGAATCGATACTCGACTGCAGATGATTGTTACTCCGTTGTTCAGCCACCAAAAGTCTGGAGCGTCCGCGTCGACAAGTGAACTTTGGATTTCCTTATTCACTTCGACGCCGCCCTGATAGTCTCGCACGTTCCAGTCAAAGATGTGACGTCGCAAGTCGCCGAATTCGTCTTTCAAGAAGTCAACGTAGTCGCCAAGCGACACGAGGGCAACGTGACTAGTCCCGCTCGTTGCATTCTCTTGGTAAGTCAGTTGAAGCGTGTAACCCTTGTTGCCGCTTGCCGCTTGCCATAGTTCGTCTGCTCCGACAAGCGTAACTGAACCCTCAGCGCCCGTGACCACCGTCGCAAGTTGCTTCTTGAGGTCCTCGGCTTTTGCATGAACTTTTGCGTGAATGCCAGATGTGTCGCCACGCGTGGCGTAAGTGAACTCGACCGCGACGTCTGGGTAGCGAACAGCTAAGAGCTCAAGTGCACTTCGAAAGAGCGAGAATTGCTCGATGACTTGAGGGGAATACAACTTTGTCAGTTCGGCAACTTCAAGTTCGAGGTTGAGAAGTCTGTTCAGCGAGGAACTCGCCAAGTCTATGGTGGCTTCCGTAAACGACGGGGTTCGTTTTGCCTGTATCACATGCAGCTTTATTGGAACATGTTGGCTTATGGTTCTAATCGGGAATCCCTCATCAAAGAGTTCAGCGTCTTCCGTAAGCAATTGTTCGCCGACGAATGTGTAGGTCCCATCGATACCGCCATCATCGGATCCGCCTACTATTCCTCCCATGATTTCGTCAGTCGAAAGATTGTAACGCTTGAGTACTTGCTGGCATGCGAATATCTCAAACGCGACGTCGTCAGATGGTTTGGTGTCAGTTTCGCTCCATTGAGCGGAAACCAATTGGTCGAGGAGTACGCGTGCATTGCTGGGAGTTGTCTTTGTCAACGTCATGTCCTCGAGAATGTGGGAGTCTCAGTTACGGCCGAGCGCCGAGAATCAACGAGGCATGTGTTTAGCAGGTAGGTTTCTCTTGGTGCGTGATGGTAGGCCGAAGCTGATTGAGGTGGCGCTGCCGTTGGCGGCGATCAACGCTGAGGCTGCGCGGGAGAAGTCGATTCGGCATGGACATCCGTCAACGCTGCACCTGTGGTGGGCGCGGCGGCCCTTGGCGGCAGCTCGGGCGGTGATCTGGGCTTCGCTGGTGGATGATCCATCAGCGGAGGGATACCGAGACCCTGATGGCAACCTGCTGGCGACGGTGGAGGCACAGGAGGCAGAGCGGCAACGTCTGTTCCGCATCTTGAAGCGGCTGGTCAGGTGGGAGAACTCCAACGACGCTGAGGTCCTGGCGGAAGCTCGGGCCGAGATCGACCGAGCCTTCCCGGCCGGCCCGCCGCCGATCCTGGATCCGTTCGCCGGCGGTGGAGCGATTCCGCTGGAGGCGCAGCGGCTGGGCCTGGAAGCACTCGCTGGTGATCTGAACCCAGTCGCTGTGCTGATCAACAAGGCAATGATCGAGATACCCCCGCGCTTTTCGGGTCTGCCACCCGTGCATCCTGATATTGACAAGAGCCTGACCACTTGGGAGCGGGCGCAAGGACTTGCAGCGGATGTTGGGGCGTACGGGCGCTGGATGCGGGACGAGGCCGAACGACGCATCGGCCACCTCTATCCGGATGCCGCCGGTCCCGACGGCGAGAAGCTGACGCCGATCGCCTGGATATGGGCGCGGACGGTCGAGTCACCTGATCCGAGTTGGTCAGGCCATGTGCCCCTTGTGGCGTCGTGGACGCTCTCCAAGAAGAAGGGCAAGCCGACCGTTTGGATCGAGCCGAACATCGATCGGGAGTCGCAGACCATCAGCTACGAGATTCGCGAAGGAGGCGGGCCCAGCTACGAACGCACTGTGGACCGAGGCAACGGAACATGCCTCGCCACGGGGGCAGCGATTCCTGCAGAGCGTGTTCGGCAGCAGGGGCGGGATGGCTTGCTGGGTGTCCAGTTGATGGCTGTGGTTGCGGAAGGTCCGGCAGGGCGGGTGTATTGCCCCGTCTCGGAGGCCCAATCCGCGTTTGCGCAACTCCCAGTACCAGACGCAGCACCCAAGGGCGCATTGGACCCATATCCACGCAGCATCTCCATCGATCTGTATGGACTCGATGAGTGGTGGAAGCTGTTTACGCCCCGTCAGCTCACGGCGTTGACGACGTACTCGGACCTGCTATCCGACGTTGCGAACAAGGCAGGCAGAGATGCGATGGCAGCAGGAATGCAGGATGATGGCGAACGGTTGCGGGAAGGGGGACGCGGCGCCGCCGCATATGCCGATGCGATTATGACCTACTTGGCCTTCGCCATCGACAAGTGTGCCGATTACTGGTCAACGATCGCTACTTGGAGTAACTCCGGCGAGTTTGTTCGAGGGACATTTGGTCGCCAAGCCATTCCTATGACCTGGGACTTTGCGGAAATCAATCCGTTCTCATCATCGACGGGAAGCTGGATGTCGATGGTCGGCTGGCTCAACAAAGCCGTCGGGCAGCTTCCGGCCCCTCAGTCAGTCGCAAGCGCAGTTCAAAGAGACGCACGTGCCCATGTTGGCGAAGGATCAGGCACCATGGTCTCAACAGACCCGCCCTACTACGACAACGTTGGCTATGCCAACCTGTCTGATTTCTTCTATGTCTGGCTGCGGCAGAACGCTGCCGAAGTCTGGCCCGACGAGTGTTCGACACTGCTTACACCGAAAGCCGAAGAGTTGATAGCGAACCGCCACCGGGCAGGATCGAAGGCGCAAGCTGCGGAGTATTTTGAGTCGGGCGTTGCGGATTTCATGGGGGCGCTCGCCGCCGCGACGAACAGCCAAGTGCCTGCAACCGTGTACTACGCCTACAGGGCCACCGAATCGATCGGCGGCGAGGCGCGCAGCACCGGGTGGGACACCTTCCTGTCGGCAGTCATCGGTGCCGGGATGCAGGTCGTAGCGACATGGCCCTTGCGCACAGAGAAGCCTGGGCGGATGCTCTCGGTAGGCACCAACGCGCTGGCGTCGTCGATCGTCTTGGCATGCCGAAAGCGACCAGATGCGGCAGTTATGGCCACGCGCGGCGAGTTCATCGCTGCGCTGCGGGCTGAACTACCCGAGGCCGTGCACATCTTGCAGTCGGGAAACATCGCACCGGTTGACATGGCGCAGTCCACCATCGGACCCGGGATCAAGGTGTTCTCGCGGTACGCCAAGGTTGTCGAGGCTGACGGCTCGGCGATGCGGGTGTCAGCGGCGCTGACGATCATTAATGATGTCTTGGGAGAAGTCCTAGACGGCGAGGAAGCTGAGCTCGATCGAGACACCCGGTTCGCGCTGACTTGGTTCTCGGAATACCAATACGACACTGGGTCCTCCGGCGACGCGGAGAGCGTGGCCAAGGCGAAGAACACCTCGCTCGAAGGCCTCACGGAGTCGGGTATCGGTGAGGCTCGGGCCGGCAAGTTCCGGCTCTACCAGCGCTCGGAGCTGGACCCGCACTGGTCGCCGGCCGAAGACGACCGGTTCACGATCTGGGAGGCGTTGCAGTACCTCGTGGCCGCCTTGGAGCGCTCCGAGAGCGAAGCCGCCGATCTGCTGCACACCCTCGGCGGCAACGGCGACCGGGCACGCCAGCTCGCCTACCTGCTGTACCAGAAGGCCAACGACAAGGGCTGGGCGGCCGAAGCTAACGCCTACAACAGCCTCATTACCGCATGGCCCAGCCTGCGCGAGAGTGCCATGGCAGTGGCTGCCCGAGCCACAGCGCCGGTCGAAGCTCAGATGCTCTGAGCTGCCGGTGACGTCTCCCGAACGTCCAAGGCGACGCCGTCCGCAGCATCAGCCCGGCACAGCGGCGTACAGCGCCATTCCGAGGTTCAATCGGACATGCCGATGACGCGTGGCGTCAGCCGTACTGCGCTGCGGCCGCTTCTGTGGTCGTGTCGAGCAGTTCGGCGATGCGCTCCCACGTCGATCCCGCCGCATGGGCGTCGGCTATCAGCGCTCTGATGCGGTCGTGGTCGAGCTGCCCGGTGACCTCAGCTCGCTGCAGCGCGCACCTCAACCAGTAGTCGGCCGCTGGGTAAACGGGCGCATCGCCGGGATCGGCGGACTCGAAATAGTCGGCAATCTCGTCGCAATTGGCGATCATCTCGTCGATGGACATGTTGCGGAGATCAGTCGCCATGGGTTCACCTCAAGAACTTCGAGCGGGCCTTCATTGCGTGGAAGATCAGATCGACGTCCTCATCGGCATCGTATCTGACGCCGATCTCGCACATCTGCGCATCACGCCGGGGCCCCACCAGCATTTCCCTGCCGTCGTGAAGCGGCCACGACGAATTGGCGTTGCGGTAGGCATGCAGGACGTCATCTTCGGCGATGCCGTGTCGGAGCGCTGAAGGCAGGATGCGCACGCGAACGAAGTTCGACGCCATGCCTTGGACCGTAGGAAGTGCGCCCGCCGGCGCCAAGTGGTTTTCGCGCACGGCACAGCGGGCAGCGATGCCCCACCGGCCAGGGTGATCGCCGGGACGAGGATGTCGCAGCCTCAAGCATCCTCCCGAGCCGCAACGCGGCCCCTTCGATGTCACACCCCTCTGGTGAGCTTGCTGGTGGCGGAACCGCCGCGAGTGGGGCAAGCGAACACGCTTGCTTGACATCTGGAGATTCCGTGAGCCGTTGACATCGGGGAGACACCCCGAGGACACGAGGAGTAATCATGAGCCAGCAGCGAGAACTTCGCCGACAAGACGCACCGACCTGTTTCCGGGTGGTGAGATCCATCCGACCCACCCGGTCGGAGCACCGGCACGTCGCCGATGCCCACGAATTCCAGAAGCTCCGCGAGCAGCTGGCGGAAGCCAACGAAGAAGCGCGCATGAACTGGGACGAGTTCATCAGAACACGTGACCAGTGCAAGGCGCTCGAGGAAGATCTAGCGGAACTGCGGCGCGACAACGACCGTCTCAGCAACCGGCTTCGGCGCTTCAGAGCCAGGATCGGGGAACTTGGCCGAGCGCGCAGCCAACTGGCCGATCATGCGGAGCGCATCAACGAGGCCGAACACCGCACGGTGCAGGCACTCGCGCATGCCGCTGCTGCCGGCTCCGAGCCGGCCAAGGCCCGCAGTGTTCAGCAGGCGATCGGCTACGCGCGGTCCAATCTCCATGCGCTCAGCATCCCCGACGAGGTGGCCGAGGCCGCTGTCGAATCACTGGACAAGGCCAACAAGAGAGCATCTCGGGGCCGCAAGGTGATGGAGGCGCTCACGGCGCTGCATGCCTACGCCATCGACCCTGCGCGAGAAGGCGATTTCAAGCACTGGTGCGCTCAAGGCGGGCACGCCGGCGTGCAGATCAGTGCCAACCAGATCGCTATGTCGGAGTCTCAGAATGTGCAGCAGCGCAACGTCATGGAGTCCCAGCGCCGTTTCCTGGTCGATCCGACGCTGGACCTTTCGGGACGCCGCGTGATGCTGGCTCACATCAGGATTGCGCAGGGGGAATCCGCGCCTCGCCTGCATTTCCTCGACGACACCCGGGGCAAGACGGGCAAGATCCACATTGGCTACATCGGGCCGCACCTGCCGACAGCGCGGGACCCGAAGTAGCTGCACGATCGCGCGGCACCACCGGTCGTGCCGGCGAGTCTGATGGTCCGGTGGAATGACGGTGAGCGGCACCCTTACCGCAGACGGCAGGGTCCGCGAACGGCAAGAGCGGTGGGCTTACGCTGCGCCGATGGCACGACCCAAGGCCCGCAACGGCGGGCGTGTGACGCCCAAGGGCACCCGTTCTCACGGCCGATCCGGCCGACGCAGCGCTCCCGGACGACATCGGCCTCAGCTCGACGAGGCGACCATACGTGAGCTCAAGATGCTGGAGGCCGATATCGAGGACTGCATCGAGACACACGACGGCGCCGACCTGATCGCGACGGAGAAAGCAGTGTCGTGCACGATCGGCCTGCGCCTCACATCCAACTGGAATCCGTACGGGGTCCGCGCTGCGGTGGCGCTGGCCCATGCCGAGGCCATCGGCAGTCCTGCAGGTGCGGTGATAGCTGCGGGCATGAGCGCTTACGGCCCGGCTCTCGCCCGCGGACGTGCCCGTCAGGTGCTGGATCGCATCCGAGCGGCCGATGTCGCCGTTCCTGAATGGGTCGGGTGGCTGGGCACCGTGGAGCCGGTGGGCGCCACCAAGTTTCGTGACCAATGGGACGAGCACTGCGAGTTGGTGGTCGAATATGCGCGGCCGGACGGGTCGATTCACGAAGTCTGCGTCGGGATGCATCCATTCGGCTGGGGCATGGCGCACGACTTGGCCGTCACGCCGACAGGCGTGTGCTCTGGGCGGCTCGCCGACGCCGGGTTCGTCGCCGAGGAGATCGGCCTGGCCGAGGCACGGGAACTGCTCACCAAGGGTCTCGAGCTCCTGGATGGGGCACTGAAGGACTGGTGGGACAACGACCTTGACCTCGACGCCGATGTCGACTTGCGCATGCTCGTGGGGCAGCGCATCGAGACGCTTCCGGGCATCGAGCGCTCCAGCGGATCCGAAACCGACGACGGCGGTACAGACGCGGAGCACATTGCCGACATCGTGCGTGGATTCGTGGAACAGCCGGTCCCGCTGGGCGAGCAGCCGGGCGACATGGGGGAGATGGTGATGGCGGCTGTGATGTTCTCGCAGGCCTGCCGTGACCCCGATGTGCTGCGCTGGACGCCACCGAGAATCGAGGCATTCATCGAGCAGTTCCTGCCCTTGTGGCAGGAAGGCGACAATCCCGACGACTACGACCCGTTCGACGAGTTCGGCGAGCCGGGCGACGCCTTCGAGTTCGACGACGAGCGGTTGTCAACCATCGATTCAGCATTCCCGCGATGGCTGCGGCATACCGCTGAGCGCCGCGGCGACAGCGCGGAGACGCTCGAAGCGAATCTCGCTGTCGCCCGGTCGTCGCTGCGGAAGCTGCGTGTGAAGGTGACCGGTTCGCCGATCCCGCTTGCCGCAGCCGCCCCCGCTACAGCGCCTGTCGCCGGCCAGACGCTCTGACTTCCAGAGTGGATCGAGGTTGGCAGCGGCCCTCGTCGCCAGCTAGCGCGCGTGCGATGCTGGTCGATGCTGTGAGTTCTGATCTCCGTAGCGTTGCTCAGCTCCGGCTGCGTCGAGGCCGAGAATCTCGCCGATGCGTGCCCATGTGGTGCCCACAGCTCGGGCTTCAGCTACCGATTCGGCAAGTTCAGCGGCATCGACAGACCGGCGACGAGCAGCGCGAATGAGCAAGTACTCGACACCCGGCACGACCTCTCCCTCGGACGGATCGAACGACTCCATGTAGTCGGCGATCTCGTCGCACCGGTCGACTGTGTCAGCGTGGGTCCACTTCATCGTGCTGCCTGCCAGAGTCGCGTGTATTTCGGGCGTGCTCGCATTGCGTGAATGATCATGTCCACATCGTGGTCTGGATCGTACAGCACGCCTATTTCCACGGGGAGCCCATCGGTACCTGGGCCGATAAGCATGTCGAAGTTCTCCCTCTCGAGGACCACGACGTCAGGTCGACGGTATGCATGCAGGATGTCAGCGATGCCGATGCCGTGACGATGAGCTGATGGACGAATCTCAGGCTCAGGCGCTCGCCAGCTCACCGGCGTGCAACGTACGAACCCAAGATGCTCGGCGCCAGCTATTTTCCCCGCAGGAGGCAGGTGCCTGATGGTGATGGCGAACGTGGAGCGGGTCTCGAAGGCGCTCGACCTGCTGAGCGACGGGCTACGGCCCAAGTGCGAGCAGACCTGGCAGGGCTTCTACGGCGACGACTGGCTGGCCGCACTGCGGCGGCAGCTGCGCGGCCCCCAGAGCTCGGGCGACGTGAGCGACATCGCCTTCCTGCTGAGCGGCATGAAGGCCACGTGGAACGAAGTATTCGGGCACGGCTTCTCGCCTTCGATCCGGTCGCTCGTGTTCGAAGTGGCTGACACGCGCAACAACTGGGCGCACAAGCAGCAGTTCTCCTCCGATGACACCGTCCGGGCGCTCGACTCGATGGAGCGCCTTCTTGAGGCATTTGGCGACACCGAGCAGCGTCAGCAGATTCGCAACTCGCGCCGTGACCTCATGCGGCAGATGTTCGACGAGGAAGCGCGCTCTGAGCGGCGCCGCACCGCTGCCAAGCCCACCGAGGGCCAGCCCCAGGCGGGGCTGACGCCGTGGCGGGAGGTCATCACCCCTCACAGCGACGTGCAGACAGGCCGGTTCGACCAGGCCGAATTCGCCGCCGACCTGTACGAAGTATCGCAAGGCACCGCCGATCACGAGTATCAGGACCCTGAGGCATTCTTCGCTCGTACCTACCTCACGGTCGGGCTGCGGGAACTGCTGGTCGGCGCGACCCAGCGTCTGTCGGGCAACGGCGGCACGCCGGTGATCGAGCTGCAGACCAACTTCGGCGGCGGCAAGACCCACAGCATGATCGCGCTGCACCATCTGGCGTCAGGGGTGCCGGCGGCCAGGCTGTCCGGCGTCTCGGAGATGCTGGCTGAGGCCAACGTTGAGCTGCCCCCCCAAGTCAATCGGGCCGTGCTCGTGGGTCATGTCTCGTCGGTGTCCGACCCCAAACGGGTGAGCGCCGATACGGCGTTGCACACGATGTGGGGACATCTCGCTTACCAGCTCGGTGGCCAAGAGGGCTACGAGTTAGTGCGCGCCGATGATGAAGCCGGTACCAACCCGGGCGAGAAACTGCGCGAGCTGTTCGGGCGCTTCGGCCCTGCGGTGGTGCTGATCGACGAGTGGGTGGCGTACGCCCGGCAGCTGCCCGACGCAGGTTCCGACAGTCGGCGCGTGGCCGCAGGTGACTTCGACACCCAGTTCACGTTCGCCCAGGCGCTCACCGAGGCAGCGGCTGCGTCCGACAACGTCGTGGTTCTGGTGACGATTCCCGCCTCGGACATCGAGACCGGCGGACCGCGTGGCCACACGGCGATGGAGCGGCTGAAGAACGTCGTCGACCGCACGGCGACGCCGTGGCAGCCGGCTTCAGCGGACGAGTCGTTTGAGATCGTGCGACGGCGGCTGTTCGACCCCATCACGCCGACCCAGGCACGGGTGCGAGACGGCGTCATCCGAGCCTTCAGCGAGATGTACCACGGCGCCGCCGACGAGTTCCCGCTCGGCAAGGGCGAGGCCGACTACCGGCGGCGCATGGAGCTCTCGTACCCGATACACCCGGAACTCTTCGACCGCCTCTTCGAGGACTGGTCGGCGCTCGACAAGTTCCAGCGGACCCGCGGGGTGCTGCGGTTGATGGCGATCGCCATCTCGCAGCTGTGGCAGCGAGGCGACCAGTCGCTGCTGATCATGCCGGGCAACTTGCCGATGGATTCCGCCGGGGTTGCGAGCGAGCTGAAAAAGTACCTGGAAGAAGGCTGGGACCCGGTCATCAAAGCCGATGTCGATGGCCCCAATGCGCTGCCGCTGAGCATTGACAAGACGTTCTCGCACTTCGGTCGGCTGTCGGCAACCAGGCGGGCGGCCCGCACCGTGTACATGGGCTCGGCACCACGGCCTGACGGCAAGCGTGGCGTCGACGTGAAGTCTGTGGTGCTCGGCTGCGTTCAGCCGGGCGAACCGACCGGGCAATTCGCGGACGCATTGCGTCGCCTGTCGGATCAGGCGACGCACCTCTACGTCGACGGTTCGCAGTACTGGTATTCGCTGATTCCGAATGTCACGCGCATCGCGGCAGACAGGGCTGCTTCGAATTACAGCGATCGCGACGCCGATGATGTGGTACGCGAACGGATCGCAGCGCAACGAGACCGAGGCAACTTCGTGGCTGTGCACCCGTTCGCGGCCGGGCCAGGCGATGTGCCCGACAACGACGACGGCGCCCACTTGGTGGTACTCGAGCCGGGGGCCACGCACTCGGCTGGAGATCAGAACTCGCCGGCCGTCAAGCTGGCCGAGCGCATCGTCACTCAGCGAGACGCCGGCCCCAGGTTGAACCAGAACCTGCTCGTCTTCGTGGCCGCGGCTGCGAACCGACTCGCCGAGTTGCGCGGCGCGACCCGGTCGTTCCTTGCGTGGAAGTCCATAGTGGCGGAACATGTGCCGTTGGATCTCACCGCCCAGCAGAAGCAGCAGGCCGACACCAAGCTGGCGGACGCGTCCAAGCAGGTCGACAGCCTGATCGCAGAGACGTTCACGCAGGTGTTGGTGCCGTTTCGGGCACCCGGTACCGCCGACATCGACTGGCAGTTCACGCGGGCTTCCACGACGGGCGACATCGGCGAGCGCATCAGCCGCAAGCTGGGTACGGAGGAGAAGCTGATCGGCCGCTACGCCGGTGTGAGGGTCCGCATGGACCTCGACAAGCACAGTCTGTGGACCAAGCGAGGCGACATCTCCCTCGGTGCGCTGTGGGAGGCCTACGCCCGCTATCCGTACATGCCCCGCCTCACATCTCGCGATGTGCTCGAACAGGCCGTCAGCAAAGGCGTGTCAGAGCTGAACTGGCAGCAAGAAACGTTCGCCTACGCCGAGGCCCACGACGGCGACAGCTGGGTTGGCGTACGCACTGCACAGCACGTCGTGCCGTCGGCCAGTGGCTTGCTCATTCACCCCGACTTTGCTCCTGAGCCAGCTCGACCCGCGGAGCCCGGCGAGGACGAGCCGACCGGTCCCGGCGGCGTGGCGCCACTTGGCGGTCGGGAGAGACCAGGCGGCGGGGGAGAACCGGACCCCGGCGGCGACGGTCGTCCCAGCCCCACCCAGTTCTACGCCCAGTTCCATCTCGACAGCGTTCGAGGAATCCAGCAGCTCAGCGACATCCTCGAACACATCGCGGCACACCTTGGATCCGACGTAGAGCTCGAACTCGAACTCCGTGCCAACAACGACGACGGTTACGACGACGGCACTCGCCGAACGGTCAGCGAGAACGCCCAAAGCCTCAACGCCCAAGCCGCCGAATTCGAATAGCGGGCCTCTGCGCCGAATATTCACTTGGCTCGATATAGAGTAAGTTCTATGTTCATTCCGTGGCTTGGGAGATCAACGGCACCGACGAGTTCGCCGAGTGGTTTGGCCGACTTGAGGAACCCGAACAGGACGAGGTGATCGCCGTGGTGGAGCTGCTCGCGCGCGATGGGCCAACGCTCGGTCGACCTCACGCCGACCGCATCGCGACCTCGAAGCATCACAACATGAAGGAACTCAGGCCCCGCAGCGAGGCCAAGCACCTCAGGATTCTCTACGTGTTCGATCCGAGACGTGAAGCGGTCTTGCTGCTCGGCGGCGACAAGGAGGGGCAGTGGGATCGCTGGTACGCGAGCGCTGTTCCCGAAGCCGAACGGCTCTACGAGCGCTATCTCGCGGAGATCGACGGCAGCGGCGACTCGAACGTCGGTGGATGACAAGGACGGGAGACCGCGACATGGGACCCAAGAAATTCAGCCAGATCGTCGGCGACATCGGACCGGAGCGGCGTGCCCGCATTGACGCGATCAAGCATGCGGCTCAAGCGGAGGCTGTTGCGTTCAATCTCGCGCAGCTCCGCAAGCACCGGCAGCTGACCCAGGTTGAGCTCGCACAGCGTCTTGAGCGGGCACAAGCGTCGATTTCGGCCATGGAGACCTCGCAGGACAACCTGCTCTCGACATGGCGAGCGGCGGTCGAAGCGATGGGCGGGCGACTCGAAATGGTCGCCGTCTTCGACGATGAGCGCATCACTATTCCTGCCGGTGCGCCAGCCACGGTGCCCGAGCCGACTCGTCCGAATCCGGGTATCTCGGAGGTGCGCGGAGCGAGGTAGCCGGTTCGCAGCGGGTCAGCACTCCGGATGACTGGGCGCGCCCGTGAAGATGCTCACTCCTAGAGTCGTCGTTGATGGGAGAAGCAGTTCCGTTTCCGGCTACGCAGCCGCGGGGGTACGAGTGGCTGGACGGCGAGCCGGCGTTCGATGCCGGGCGGCACCTGCAGCTCGAGGAACCGGCCGAGGTGCTGATGCTGGCCGACCTCGGCTATGACGCCGCCGAGATCGCCACGAAGGCCACGCCGGTGGCGCTGTCGTCACCGTTCCGGATGCTGAGCGACGAGGGCTCGGCCATCGTGCTGGAGACCGCCCGGCGCTTGCGCTGTTTCACCCGCCCGGCGGGGGAGCGCATCGAGCGGACCGTGCGCGGCGGCTGCTACCGCTCACGCTGGCTGCGGGACCTCTGCCTCAGCCCCGAGGTGACGGCACACCTCACGTCTGACCTGATCGGCATCGACGACCCCGAGACGCTGTGGACCGAATGGGCCAAGTTCGCGGCATGGCGCAGCAAGGATCGCCTGGCGCACCTGATCGACGAACTGGAGTTCACCTCCGACCGCGACACCGTCATCACCCAGCTCGAAAGCGCGATCGACGATGCGCAGCGCGCCATCGCCGAGATGCGCGCCGGCGAGCAGGGCCTGCTGCATTACGGCGACTGAGCGGCCGCATTCGCGGCAGCAACCGAACTCATTCCAGCAGCGCGGGCTGTTGCTGCACCGCGAGCGACCCAGCGGCAACCCCGCGGGAATTCCGGTGCGTGAATGGTCACAGCGTCGAGACCCGGTTGCGATGGCGCGCAGCGGCCGGTTGATTTGCGATGCTGGCGCGATGCAAACGCAGATGCTCATTGGAGGCGATTGGCGAGGTGCCGCTGGCGGCGGGCTGATCGACGTGGTCGACCCGGCGACCGGCGACGTTGCTGCCGGTGTCGCGGCAGGAACCCCAGCCGATGCCGTGGCCGCGTGCGATGCGGCTGCCGCAGCGCAGCCTGGCTGGGCAGCCACAGCGCCCCGCGTCCGCTCGGAGATGCTGCGTGACTCCCACCGGATCCTGATCGAGCACACCGACGAGCTGGCCGACCTCATCACGCTGGAGAACGGCAAGCCGCGCGCCGACGCCATCGGCGAGGTGGCCTACGCCGCAGAGTTCTTCCGCTGGAACGCCGAGGAAGCCGTGCGCATCCACGGCTCCATCAGCGTGGCCCCCTCGGGCGCCAACCGCATCATCACCCGCCACCCGCCGGTGGGCGTCGTGGCCATGATCACGCCGTGGAACTTCCCGGCCGCCATGATCACCCGCAAGCTCGCCCCGGCACTGGCCGCCGGCAACACAGTGGTCATCAAACCGCCCCGGGAAGCCCCGCTGACCTCGCTGCGGGTCGCCGAGCTGCTGGGCGAGGCGGGGGTGCCGCCGGGCGTGGTCAACCTGGTGCCCACGGCCAACTCGGGCGCGTGGCTCGACGCCGTGGTGGATCACCGGGCCGTGCGGATGCTGTCGTTCACCGGTTCCACCGAAGTCGGACGGGTCCTGCTGAAGCGCTGCGCCGACCGGGTGCTCAAGGTGGTGATGGAGCTCGGCGGCAACGCACCGTTCGTCGTGTTCGCCGACGCCGACCTCGAAGCCGCCACCGCAGGCGCCATGGTCGCCAAGATGCGCCACTCAGCCGAGACTTGCACAGCCGCCAACCGGTTCTTCGTGGAGGCGCCGGTTCATGACGAGTTCATCGAACGGCTGGCAAGCGAGATGGGCGCGATGAAGGTCGGCAACGGCAGCGACCCCGGCGTCACCTGCGGCCCGATGATCAACGCTGCCTCGGTGGACAACATTGACCGGCTAGTGCGCACGGCGGTCGACGGGGGAGCCACGGCCGTGACCGGCGGCAGCGCCGTCGACGGCCCGGGCTTCTTCTACGAGCCGACGGTGCTCGGCGGGGTGGAGCCCGGCGCGCCCATCACCCGCGAGGAGATCTTCGGCCCCGTCGCGCCCGTCTCCAGCTTCACCGACACCGATGCCATGATCGCCGCCGCCAACGACACCGAGATGGGCCTCATCGGCTACGTGTACACCCAGGACCTGGCCAAGGGACTGGCGGTCAGCGAACGCATCGAGGCCGGCATGATCGGCCTGAACCGCGGCGCCGTGTCGGACCCCGCAGCGCCCTTCGGCGGCATGAAGCAGTCCGGCCTGGGCCGCGAAGGCGCCAGCGAGGGCATCTACGAGTTCTGCGAGACCCAGTACATCGCCGCCGAGTGGTAGCTGGCGTGCTCGGCGCAGGCGCTCAGTCGAGGAAGCTGGGGTCGCGCTCGAGCACCTTGTCGTAGATCGGCTGGTAGCTGAACCAGCCGGCCAGCGGGCTGCCCGTCTGCGATGCCGTGAGCTTGGCCGATTCGTGGCGGATCGGGATCGGCGTGCCGGCGGCCTCAGCCAGCAGCTGGCTCTGGCAGGTGCGCTCCATGGTGATGAACCACCACGCGGCCTCGTCCACGGTCTGGCCGACGGTTAGCAGCCCGTGGTTCTGCAGGATCACCGCCTTGCAGCTGCCGAGCGCCCGGCCGATGCGCTTGCCTTCGGACGTGTCGAGCACCACACCGGTGAAGTCGTCGAACAGGGCGTGGTCTTCGTAGAAGGCGCAGGCGTCCTGGGTGAGCGGGTCGAGCAGGCGGCCCAGGCTCGACCACGTCTTTCCGTACAGCGAGTGGGTGTGCGCCGCGGCAATCACGTCAGGCCGGGCCTTGTGCACCTCGCTGTGAATGGCGAATGCTGCCTGGTTCAGCGGGTAGCGCCCCTCCACGATGTTGCCGTCGTGGTCCACCAGCAGCAGGTCGGACACCTTGATCTGGCCGAAACCCACGCCGAACGGGTTGACCCAGAAATGGTCCGTCAACTCGGGGTCGCGCGCGGTGACGTGGCCGGCCACGCCCTCCTCGAAGCCGAACAGCGAGAACGCCCGGTACACCGACGCGAGGCGTTCCTTGCGGTGCTGTCGCTCGGCCTCGATCGTGTCGAACGTCGGCGCCTGCGGCATCGGGATCTCGGTGAACGGGTCGGTGGCGGAGTCAGTAGTCGTCGTCACGGGGCCCATCGTACGACCCTCGGCCCTCGCCAGTCCGAGGCCGGCGTGTCGAGGTGTGCGGAGAACCTGCAGCAGCATGCCGAGCACAGCACGGAAACGCCAGTCTGAGAAACAGCGCGCCGATATGCAACTGTCCATCCGTCACCCGCTGTGCCTTGCCCTCGCAAGCCGCCCTGTGCATCGCCGTCGTGACCTCGTCCGCCGACCCGGCTTCTGCGACCGCACCCGCGTAGTGTCCACCCGGTGAGCAGGGACGACGCTGTTGCAGCGAGCGGCGCGCGCGTTCGGTGCCTCGCGGGCGTGCGGGTCGTCGAACTGACCACTGGCATCGCCGGGCCGTACGCGGCACGTTTCCTGGCCGACCAGGGCGCCGACGTGGTGAAGGTGGAGCCGCCTGGTGGTGACCCGTACCGCGCCGACCCGGGCTTCCAGGCCGTGAGCCGCAACAAGCGCTCGGTGGTGTCCGAGGGCGTCGAATGGGAACGGGCTCCACTCCCCGCCGGCATCTCGGGGCCGCCGGCGTCGCTGCCCGGCATCCTGCGTCCAACAGCGGCATCGATGAGCGCGCCGCTGCTGGGCGAGTTGCTGTCTGGCGCCGATGTCGTGTTCGTGCCCGACAGTCCGACCGCCGCGGCCGTTAGGAGACATGCCCCAAGCGCAGTCGTCATCTCGTGCCCGACGTGGGGCGACGAGGGACCGTACGCATCCCGCGCGGGCACTCCGTCGCAAGTAGCCGCCGTGACCGGCATCGGCTGGAACCAGATCAGCTACTCCGAAGGCCCCGTCGAGCTGGTGGTGCCGCTGGCCTCGTACGGGGCCGGAATGCTCGCAGCGATGGCAGCCGCAGCGGGCCTGTACGCCCGGCGGGCCCGCGGCTTGGCGCCGACCTACACCGTCTCGGAGGTGTCCGGCTCCGGCGCCATGCAGATCGGCGATTTCGAGGTGCCCGAGATGGCCGATCTCGACCGCGACGGCTCCTGCCCGCTCGGTTCGGCCGGCCGGCTTCCGGTGTACCGGCTGTTCCGGGCCGCCGACGACCGCTGGATGTTCGTGGCCTGCGGCACGTACCCCTTCTACGTGGCAATGCTGCGAGCCATCGGCCGCGAGGATCTGCTGGGCGACGAGCGCTTCCCGGACCCGCCGTGGGGCCTGCTCGACCTCGAGCCGCTGGCGGAGATCACGCCGATCCTCGAAGACGCTTTCGCAGCCCGCCCGCTTGCCGAATGGCTGGAGATCTTCAACGCCCACGATGTGCCCTGCCAGCCGACCCAGACCCGCGAGGAGTTCATGGCATCCGAGCTGGCGAAGGTCAACGGGCTCGACACCACCGTTGAGCACCCTGAACTCGGGACGGTGCGCACCCCGCCCCAGCCGATGTGGATCGACGGCTGTGACCAAGTCGCGCTGCAGCCGGCGCCGCTCCTGGGCGAGCACACCGCCGAGGTCGAGGCCGAGCTGGCCGACGGCCTGTGGACTCCAGCGACCGGCGGCGTCGGCCCGCCGGCCTCTGTGCGCGAGACTGCGACGCGTGAGCCTGCGAGCCTGACGGTGCCCGAGGCACCACTGGCGTGCGTGCGTGCTGTCGATCTCAGCTCCTTCATCGCCGGGCCGGTCATCACCCGCCACCTGGCGATGCTCGGCGCCGAGGTCATCAAGATCGAACAGCCCGGCGGCGATCCATTCCGAGTGCTCGGCCCGTACTTCAACGGCTGGAACCAATCGAAGCGCTCGATCTGCCTGAACCTCAAGGATGCTGCCGACCACGCAGTCATGGCCGAGCTCGTATCGGAGGCTGACGTGATCGTGGAGAACTTTCGCCCCGGCGTCGCGGCACGCCTTGGCGTGGCGGATCAGGACCTGCGGCGCATACGCCCCGATGCGGTGCTGGTGAAGAGCCCCGGCTACGGCCGTGACGACTCCATGGCCGAAGTGCCGGCGTTCGATCCGCTCCTGCAAGCCCTCGGTGGGATCATGACGGCGCAGGGCGGCGACGCCGAGCCGGTGTTCTTGACCGTGCCGGTGCACGACGCCGCCACGCCGATGATCGCCTCGTTCGGGGTGCTGTGCTCGCTCTTCGCGCGCCTGGTCGACGGCGAAGGGCGGACGGTGCGCACGTCACTCACCCAGACCGTCACTGCCGCGCAAGCGGCCGAGTTCGTGGAC
Organism: Acidimicrobiia bacterium; assembly: GCA_022827265.1. Taxonomy (GTDB): domain Bacteria; phylum Actinomycetota; class Acidimicrobiia; order Acidimicrobiales; family Poriferisodalaceae; genus Poriferisodalis. The sequence goes on from JAJDTF010000004.1 coordinate 32,316, forward strand.
TACGAGGGGCGGCCGCCCGCCGAGATGGGCGGCATGGACTACCGGGGCGCCGGCCCCGAGCGCACCTACCTCGAAGTGCCCGATGTCGACGGCCCCGAGTGGGTCTGGCACCAAACGACGCCGGAGGGCACCAGCGACCTGCCGGTCGAGCGGCGCGGCTTCGTGAGGGCGACCGTCGCCGTCGACAACCGTCACGTCGTCGACCTGCCGGAGACCGAGTGGGGCCCGATGATCCAGCTGGGCTCCCTTGTCGGCGGCATCGACGTGCCGATGCGCCGAGCCCCGTACCTCGATGAGCACCATGCGGCGATCATCACCGAGCTCGCCGCATCCCGCGGCACCGGCACGCGGCCGGCGGCGGCCGACTGAGGTTCGTGGCCCGGCTCGAAGATCGGAATCTGCCTCACTACGGTGAGCCCATGACGACGGCGCGACTTGCTTCTGAGGACCTGCCGATGCTGCGCGGCACGGCGGCCTTCACCGCCGACCTGCCGCTGCCTGATGGATGCCTGCACGCTGCGTTCGTGCGCTCGACGGTGGCCCACGGCGAGGTGCGCAGCGTCGATCTGCGTGAGGCCGAGCAGGCGCCGGGCGTTGTTGCGGTGTTCGAGGCGGCGGGCCTGGGTTTGGAGCCGCTGGAGTACTACCGGGCCTCCACGCTCGGCGGTGAGATGGCTCGGCCGCTGCTGGCCACCGAGCGGGTCCGGTTCGTCGGCGAGCCGATCGCGGTCGTGCTGGCCAACTCGCCAGCGCACGCCCTCGATGCCGCTGAGCTGGTCGCAGTCGAGATCGACGAGCTGCCGGCGGTCGTCGACGCCGAGCAGGCTGCAACCGACGACGTGGTGCTGTTCCCCGGTGCGGGCACGAACGTGGTGCGCCCGCTCGATCCCCCAGATGACGGCGGATTCCTGTCGCCGCCCACTGTGCTCGACGAACCTGCTGCGCCCCCGGCCGCACCCGGCGAGGACCCCTGCGATGGCGCCGAGTGCGTGGTGGAGCTGGTCTGCGAGAACGACCGGATCACGTCGCTGCCGATCGAGCCGTGCGCCATTGTCGCGACGCCGTTCGAGCTGATCCGGGGCACGCCGCTGGCGCAGGGCGCTTCGCCCGACTGCGAGCTCGACATCTGGAGCACCGGCCAAGGGGTGCACAGCGCTCCGTACCTGTACCGGCGGCTGCTGGGCATCCCGGTGACGGCAGTGCGAGTCCGCGAACCCCACGTCGGCGGCGGGTTCGGCGGTCGCGGCGATCCGATGCCGGAGTTCTTCGTGGTGGCCCGGGCCGCACAGCTGCTGGAACGTCCGGTGCGCTGGGTGCAGAGCCGCCAAGAGCAGTTCGTCTCCATGCCCTACGGGCGCGGGCAGCGACACCGCATCCGGATGGGCTTCGGCCTCGACGGCCGCATCGTCGGAATCGACGTCGTCATGTGGTGCGACGCGGGCGCCTATCCGCACATGGCGCCGATGCTGACCGCGGCCAGCTACCGCCAGAGCACCGGTCTGTACCGGGTGCCGCGGCTGCGCTACCGCATCGGCTCCGCGGTCACCAATGCCCCGCCCACCGGCGCGTACCGCGGCGCCGGCCAGCCCGAGGTGAACGCCGCGCTCGAACGGGCCATCGACGTCGGCGCCCGCAAGCTCGGCCTTGACCCTGCCGACGTCCGCCGCCGGAACCTGCTGCGCGCCGACGAGCTGCCGTTCGACACGGGCACCGGCATCGTCCTCGACAGCGGCGACCCGCACCGTGCGTTCGACACCGCCCAAGAACTCATCGGCGCCGAGCATTGGCAGGCGCTGGCAGCCGAGCGCCGCGCAGCGTGCGAACGCTCGGCCCTGATCGGGGTCGGGTATGGGTGTTACAGCCAGACCTCGGGCAGCGGCGACGATCCCGACTACGCCTCGCTGGAGCTCGGCGCCGACGGCAGCGTGCTGGTGACCTGCGGCAGCCACGGCCACGGCCAGGGCCATCACAGCCTGTGGGCCCAGATCACCAGCGCCCGTGTCGGGATCGCCGCAGGCGCCATCCGGGTGAACGACGCAGATTCGGTCACCGCCAGCGCCGCGGGAGTCACGGGCGGCTCTCGCACGTCGTTCGTGCTGGGCAGCCAACTCGCCGAGGCTGCGACCGAGTTGCGGGCCCGCATCTGCGAGGTCGCAGGCGGCCTGCTCGAAGCCAGCCCCGACGACATCGACGTCACCCCCGACGGGGCACATGTTGCCGGGGTGCCGTCCCGCCTGGTCAGCTGGACCGACATCGCGGCAGCGGCGCCGGAGGGCATTTCGGCGACGGTCACCGAGCGTCGCAGCGGAGCGACCCACCCTTACGGCACCCACGCAGCCGCCGTGGAGGTGGACGCCGAGACCGGTCGCACCACGCTGCTGGCATTCGCTGCCGTCGACGACTGCGGTCGGATGCTGCATGAGGCCTCCGTGGAGGGTCAGCAACACGGGGGCGCCGCAGCCGGCATCTCACAGGCGCTGATGGAGGCCGCACGGTGGGATGCCGACGGCACGCCCCGCACCACCACGCTCGTGGACTATCTCATCCCTGCAGCGGCGGACGTGCCCGCAATCGACACCGCCCGGCTCGCCATACCGACCGAACGCAACGAGCTCGGCGCACGAGGCATCGGCGAGAACGGGGCCATCGCCGCCCCGCCCGCCGTCCAGAACGCCGTCATCGACGCCGTCGCCCATCTCGGCGTCACCCACATCGACATCCCCCTCACTCCCCAGCGCGTCTGGGAAGCAGTTCGAGCCGCTCAATAGCGAAGCAGTGCTTGAATGCAGGCACACGACCCCGGAGGCACCCATGGTCGAGCCGGATTTCCTGCACTTCGACACGCTGGCGCTGCACGCCGGCCAGCGCCCCGACCCGACCACCGGGGCGCGAGCCGTGCCCATCTACCAGACCACCTCGTTCAGCTTCACCGACACCGAGCAGGCGGCCAGCCTGTTCAACCTCGAGATCCCCGGCCACATCTACAGCCGCATCTCCAATCCCACGGTTGCCGTGCTCGAGGAGCGGATCGCCGCGCTTGAGGGCGGCGTCGGCGCAGTCTGCACGGCGAGCGGCATGGCGGCGTTCCACCTGGCGTGCGCCACAATCGCCTCAGCGGGCGACCACATCGTGGCCAGCCGCAACATCTACGGCGGCACCCACAACATCCTGAGCCTCACGCTGCCCCGCTTCGGCATCACCACGACATTCGTCGACCCCCGCGACCTCGATGCGTGGCGCAGCGCCATCCGGCCCAACACCAAGGTGCTGTTCGCCGAGACGCTCGGCAATCCCAACATCGAGGTGCTCGACGTGCCGGCTGTGGCCGCGGTGGCTCATGAGGCCGACCTGCCGCTGATGCTCGACGCCACGTTCACCACGCCGCACCTGATGCGGCCCATCGAGCTGGGCGCCGACATCGTGATGCACAGCGCCACCAAGTTCCTCGGCGGTCACGGCGTGGCGATCGGCGGCGTCGTGGTGGACGGCGGGCGTTTCGACTGGGCTGCCTCGGGCAAGTTCCCGACGCTCAGCGAGCCCTATGCGGGCTACCACGGCATTGCCTTCACCGACGAGTACGGGCCACAGGCACTGTCGATGCGGGCCCGAGCCGAGGGCTTGCGCGACTTCGGCGCAGCCATGAGCCCGACGGTGGCGTTCCACCTGCTGCAGGGCGTCGAGACGCTGCCGCTGCGCATGGACCGTCACGTCGCCAACACCGAAGCGGTGATCGAGTTCCTCACCTCCCACGACGCCGTGAGCTGGGTGAGCCACCCGTCGGTGCCGTCACACCCCGACCACGAGCTGGCCAAGCGGCTGCTGCCGCGGGGCGCCGGCGCGATCCTGAGCTTCGGTGTCGAAGGCGGCCGTGAGGCCGGGCGGCGGTTCATCGAAGCGGTGCGGCTGGCGTCGCACCTGGCCAACGTGGGCGATGCCAAAACGCTGGTGATCCATCCCGCCAGCACCACCCACCAGCAGATGAGCGCTGAGGATCTGGCTGCCGCCGGGGTCGGCGAGGACCTGGTGCGGCTGTCGGTGGGCCTCGAGCACCCAGGCGACATCATCTCGGACCTGTCCCGCGCCCTGCGGGCATCGCAGAAGGGCTGAGCCCATGGCAGCAGACAACGGCAACTCGCCAGCAGGGAGCGCGTTCGCGCTCGAAGTTCGCGGCCGTGCAGTCGGTATGGCCGCCGGGGGCGTCGTGCCCGATGCGGCGTCAGCGGCCGAAGCGCCAGTTGTGCTGCTCGTGCACGGCGCCGGCATGAACCGCACCGTGTGGCAGCTGCAGACACGCTGGCTGGCACACCACGGCTACACCCCGCTGGCCATCGACCTGCCGGGCCACGGCAACAGCGAGGGCGAGCCGCTCGGGTCGGTGGCCGAGATGGCCGACTGGCTAGGCGATGCCATCACCGCAGTGGGGGAGCGGCTGGACTGTGCCCAGGTGCGTCTCGTCGGACATTCGATGGGGTCGTTGGTGTGCACCGAGGCGGCTGCCGCCGACGGCGATCGGATCGCCCGGCTGGTGCTGATGGGCACTGCCGCCGGAATGCCCGTCCATCCAGCCCTGCTGGACGCCGCCGAGAAGAACGAGCTGCTGGCACCCGAGCTCATGACCGCATGGGGGCACGGCAACCGGGCGCATGTCGCGACCAATCCGACGCCGGGCCTGTGGATGCTGGGCGGCAGCGTGGCCCTGCTGGAACGAGCCGACAACGGCGTGATCCATGCCGACCTGTCTGCCTGCGCGGCCTATGAGGCCGGTGACGTCGCCGCCCGGGTGCAGTGCCCGGTGACCGTCATTGTGGGCAGCGAGGACAAAATGACTCCGCCGCGGGCTGCGGCACCGCTGATCGCCGATTTCGCCGACTGTGATGTGGTGCACCTCGCCGGCGCCGGCCACATGATGATGAACGAGGATCCGGCCGCCGTCCGCACGGCGCTCGCCAAAGCACTCGCCTGAGTACTCGAACCCGCAGGCATATGTTCCATAGCTTCGGAGGCGGCAGGAGACTCTGCGACGTTTTGACCTGCCGGATCGCGGGAGCAGAGGGCTCAATCGCCTCCGGAGCGGGCGCAGCTGCCCGAACGGCTCCATGCCGGCTGCGCGCTCCGCGCTGTGTCGGACGTGCGCGCTCCGCGCGCGGCTGCCATCATGTGCCGGCGGCAACTTGACACAACCTGCCGCAGAAGGAGCCGGACATGGCAGTCGAGCGATTTCCCGTCGAGGCCTCGCACATCCTGATGTTCGCGAGGTCAATCGGCGACACGAATCCGATCTACAGCGACCCGGAGTACGCAGCGGGCACCGAGGTCGGCTCGATCATTGCGCCGCCGACCTTTGTGCAGTCGAGCGCGCAATTCGACCCCGACTACTTCCTGCGCCCCAAGCCCGACAAGAAGTGGTTCGGCAGCGGCCGCACCGCCTCGGGCACCCTGGTGCGCGACCTGTCCGAAGCCGACGGCGACGACGTCGCCGACGAGCGTGAGGACGACAAGCAGTCCGGTGCTGCGGCAGGCGGCCTGCACGCCGAGCAGCACTTCACCTATCACCGGCACCTCGAGCCAGGCGACGTGCTGCACACGGTCACCTACGACGGCGAGCGCTGGGAGAAGCAGTCCAAGCGGGCGGGCATCCTCAAGTTCTCCGAGGCTGTCACCGAATACCGCGACGAGGACGACGAGCTGGTCATCACGGCCAAGGGCGTCGGCGTCGTCACGGAAAAGGTCATCGACAACTAGATGGTTAGTTCCAAGGGGTGGGGTCCACCGTTGGTGGGGTGAGGGTGTCCAAGCTCGGGTGTAGTCACGCTTCGATTTTGGAGGTTCTCGGCATGGGCCCGGACTTGGACACCCTCGCGACTGCACTGTAT
>JAJDTF010000109.1 GCA_022827265.1 Acidimicrobiia bacterium
TGGAGTGCTTCTCGGGGGTGACGTGGGCGTTCGATGTCTCGACTGGCGAGCTGATCACCTGCGGCGCCAACACCATGGCGACCGCGGTTGTGAGAACCGACGCCGGCGCGGACGGATTCGGTGCTGCCGCGGGCCGGCCGGAACTGTGGCTGCCCGACCCCGACGATGTGCCGGACTACCTGGAATGCGCCGCACGGTTTGACCTGGGTTCCGTCGGGCGCCGTCTGTCCTGAATGCAAGCCGACGAGACCCTGTGGAGTTGGTCGGCGATCTGTTCACGCCGGCGCGGCATCGATGGTGCTGTCGATCATTGCAGCGCAACCGAGGCGATGTCGGTTCATGGGGTGGTGCCGTGTGTGATGAGGGCGGTGCCTGCGGCGAGTGCTGGCGCCCAGGCGATGGTGGTGGCGGGTCCGTGGCGTGTGTGCGCTGTGGCGGCTTGGGGTATGGCGAGTGCTGCGCCGGCGAGCAGCGCCCACACGCCTGCTGCTGCCCATACCGCTGTGCATGAGGGTCGGATCGGTCACCGATCGCGTGAACAGGTTCACATGCAGCCCCGAGCCGGCTTCGCATGCGCAGTCTGTGCGATGCGCCCGCATTCCGCGGAGCGGATCTCCATCTCCAGCAAATGCCGCTCCAAGGCTTCGGCGTCGAATCGGATGTCGGGCAGCGTGTCGACGGCCGCCGCCGCTGCTGCTGGGAGCCCGGCAGCCATTTCGGCTGCGCGTGCGCTCAGGTCCGCTGCCTGCAGGCCGAGCCGCTGCGCCAGTGCGTCGAACATGTCAGGCTTGTCGCAGGTGCGCAGGTCGAACCCGCTTCCCAGGCTCATCGCCATCCTGATCCTCGCTATGGGCCGGCTGCCGCGATACGGCAGCCAACTGCATACGTCGTACAGCGGCGCAAGCACATAGTTTCCCGGCCCTGCGTGCAGGATGCTGTAGTTCTTTGCGTGCCCGTCGTTGTTGGCAATCAGCCAGCCGTACAAGAGCTGGTCGCCGAAACGGCTCACGTTCAGTCCGGCCGGGCCGGATCGGGACTCTCTCAGCACACGGACGATGTCTGCGACAGAAGGCCCGCCTTCGTATTCGTACTTCTGGTCTGGATGCCTGCCGGTCGCTTGGCACATGTCTTCCTGATGGATGCGCTGCTGACCGTCCGCTGTGCGGTCAAAGCGCTCGACAATCAACACCTGCATGCCGTCGTAGTCCTCGACTCGCGTGGACGCGGACGCAATGCCGAGCCGCGCCGCTGCGTTGAGAGCTATGTGCTCGTACACGCATTCGTCGGGGAAGCTGTCGCGTCGCTCCGACTTCAGGATGTGCGTGGTCGGAAGCTGCCCCCAAGGCTGCGTCCATCTCCCGTCGGGCTGACGACGCAACGCGATCTTCGGCTGCATTCCGGCAAGGCTGAACCCGGCGTCGGGACCGACGCCGTCCGACAGCGCCGGGCGGATGGGAAATCGGCGAAGCCAGTCGGCAACCTCGTCTGCGCTCACTGGCGACTCGCCGCCCCGCCGGGCGAGCACGGCCGCAGCTCGGTGGTCGGAGCAGAATTGCACGGCCCCTGCACAGTCAAGCCCGATCGGCGTGTCGAGCAGGTGCAGGGGATCCGGTGAGGACACGTCGTGCTCGGCCCTCAGGAACCGGATCACGTCCTTGTCGTCGGGCAGGAGATTCAGCAGCCAGTTGCGTACCGTCGGCCCAGCGAACACCGCATCCCCGACCGGAAAATTCACCGACAATGGAGTGGCTTCCGGCGTCCGATAATCGGCCTCGTAGGCGAGCACGGGTCTCTTGCCGTGCGTCAGTGTGGCTGCATGCACGCCGTGAACGATGACGGCGGTCATGCCTGCTCGCTGATCGTGAAGCGCCCGATGTGGGCTTGCAAGTCGATGTCGGGTGCAGGTAGTCGAGCCAGCCGGAGCGTGAACCCCATTGCTTGGAGCACATCGAGGAGCGGCCGGAACTCTGCCGACGGCTTGCCGTTCTCCACCTCGGAGACCCACTTGCGGGACACGCCCGCACGATCTGCGAGTTGCTGTTGAGTGAAGCCCATGCCCGTACGCTTCGCGCGCACGACATGTCCGATGGTGCTGAGGTTGGGCAGCAGCGGCAGGGCGTCCACATCAGACATCGCGACAACATATCACCGTGCGGTTACATCTACTGATTGTGAGCGTTGGGTTACGGAGCAGTCCTGAGCAGGAACGGTGACACAAGGCCCGTCTTCGCGAAGTGATTTTGTCGAGTTCAGGCACGTATGTGAATAATATTGCAGTCAAGCGCATATTTTGGCTGAGCGCCTGGTAGCGTGAGCGCCGATCTCACAGACAGGCACGCCGCTATGGACACAGAGAACGGCCCGAATGCGATCAGCGGTTCGGCATCGGCTTCGCCGCGGAGCGCGGGAACCGATGCTGTGGCGCAGGTGCGCGTCGGCATCGTGGGCGCGTCTGGCTACACCGGCGCGGAGCTGCTGCGACTGGCGGCGATGCACCCGTCATTCGACGTGGTCGCCGTCGCCGGCGACACGCAGGCGGGTGCTGCGGTCCGCGACCTGTATCCCAGCTTGGCGGCCGCATACGGCGATCTTCGCTACTGCGCATACGACCCCGAGATCTTCATCGGGCTCGACGTGGTGTTCCTGGGCCTGCCGCACATGGCCAGCGCGCCCGTCGTTGCCGACCTGTACAAGCGCGTCGGCTGCGTGGTCGACCTGGGTTCGGACTTCCGTCTGAACGACCCGGAGCTGTACCCGCAGTGGTACGGCGCTGCCCATCCGATGCCGGAGCTGCTGGGCGAATTGCCCTACGGGCTTCCCGAGCTCGGGCGCGAGGCACTGCGCGGCGCCGCGGGTGTCGCCGTGCCCGGGTGCTACCCGACGGCTGCTGCCCTGGCCCTGGCGCCGTTCGCCCGCGGCGGCCACATCTCGACGAGCGGGGTCGTGATCGATGCCGCGTCGGGGGTCAGCGGCGCAGGCCGGGCGCCCAAGCCCAACACGACGTTCTCCAGCGTCGACGAAGACTTCGTGGCCTACGGCCTGCTGGAGCACCGCCATACGCCCGAGATCGAGCAGGCAACCGGGTGCCAAGTGCTGTTCACGCCGCACTTGGCGCCAATGGTGCGCGGCATTCTGGCGACCTGCTACGCCCGACCGGCAGAAGGCCTGTCCACCGATGACGCGCTCGGCGTGCTGGCAGATTTCTATGCCGACGAGCCGTTCGTGGTGGTGCATCGCGACGCCCCCCATACCAAGGCAACGCTCGGCGCCAACACCTGCCATCTGAGTGCCAGGGTGGATCCCCGAACTGGCTGGCTGGTCGTGCTCAGCGCAATCGACAACCTGGTCAAGGGTGCATCCGGCGGGGCGGTGCAGTGCGCCAACATCGCACTCGGACTCCCCGAGACAGCCGGCCTGCCGACGACTGGATTGATGCCGTGATCACGGACGACGTCCATGCCCAGCAGGTCGAGCGTGCCGAACTGCTCGTCGAGATGCTGCCGTACATCAGCCGATGGCGGGGCAAGGTGGTGGTTGTCAAGTTCGGCGGCAATGCGATGGTCGACACTGCGCTCACCGACGGCTTCGCCGCCGACATGGTGCTGCTGCGCCAGATCGGCCTGGCGCCGGTCGTGGTTCACGGCGGCGGCCCGCAGATCGGCGATCTCATGGCGCGCCTCGGCAAGACATCAGAGTTCCGCGACGGGCTGAGGGTCACCGACGCGGAGACGCTGGACATCGCACGCATGGTTCTGGTCGGCAAGGTCAACCGCGACATCGTCGGCGCCATCAACGTGCACGGACCGCTGGCCGTGGGCATCTCCGGCGAAGACGGCCGGGTCATCACCGCCACCGCCCGGAACCCTGATCTGGGATTCGTGGGCGACGTCACCGATGTGAACACCGACCTGCTGGAACGGCTGCTTGCCGAGGGGCTGATCCCGGTGATCTCCACGATCGGCGCCGATGCCAAGGGGCAGGCGTACAACATCAACGCGGACACGGTGGCCGGTGCAGTGGCCGCGGCTCTCGAAGCCGAGAAGGTCGTGTACCTCACCGATGTGGCGGGACTGCTCGACGATGTCGACGACCAAGATTCGCTCGTAGAGCAGACAACGGCCGACTCGCTGGCTGCCCGCTTGGCGGGCGGCACGATTGCAGGCGGGATGATCCCCAAGATCGAAGCCTGCATCAGCGCGGTGCGCAACGGCGTCAACAGCGCACACCTGCTCGACGGCCGCGTTCCGCACGTTGTGCTCGTCGAGCTGTTCACCGATGCCGGTGTCGGCACCATGATCACCCGTGATCGGCCGACAGCCCTGCAAACCGGCCACTAGCCCGGACCGCTGAGTACCCGAGACCTGAGTACCTGAAACCTGAGAACCCGAGACACCGAGAGCGAGCCACGATCTCATGACACAGACGACCACGGCGACAACCGCAACGAACGGGCTGTCGCTCCACGCGGCCGCCATGGGCGCCGCAGAGCTGGAGCACTGCCCGCTCATGCCGACCTACGGGCCTCCGCCGGTCCAGTTCGTGCGCGGCAGCGGCTGCGAGCTCTACGACCGCGACGGCAAGCGTTACCTGGATTTCTTGGCGGGGCTGGCGGTGACGTCGCTCGGCCACTCCCACCCCGCGGTCGCCGATGCGCTCAACGAGCAGGCGCGCACGCTGCTGCACGTGTCGAATCTGTTCGGCACCGAACCGCAGGTCGAGGTCGCCCAGACCATCGACCGATTGCAGGGCGGCGGCGGGCAGGTCTTCTTCTGCAACAGCGGTGCCGAATCGCTCGAGGGGGCGATCAAGCTGGCGCGCAAGCACGGCGGTCGCGGTCGCTACGTCGTCGTCAGTGCGCTGCGTTCGTTCCATGGGCGCACGCTGGCGACGCTTCACGCAACCGGACAGCCCGAGAAGCACGAGACGTTCCAGCCGCTGCCCGAAGGCTTCCGTCACGTGCCGTACAACGACGCGGACGCATTGGAGGCAGCGCTGGATCCGAGCTGCTGTGCGGTGCTGCTCGAGGTTGTCCAGGGCGAGGGGGGTGTGAACGTTGCCGACAGCGCCTACTTGCACCGCGTCCGTGAGATCTGCGACGAGCGCGGCATGGCGTTCATCGTCGACGAGGTCCAGACTGGCTTGGCGCGCACGGGCGAGTGGTTTGGGTGGCATCACCACTTCGACCCGGCCGGGGGACCGACCGGCGCAGCTCGACCCGACATCGTGACCATGGCCAAGGCGCTGGGCAACGGGGTGCCGATCGGTGCTGTCTGGGCGCGCCGGGAGGTCGCCGCCGCGTTCCAGCCGGGCGATCACGCGACGACGTTCGGCGGGCAGCCGCTGGCCGCGAGCGCGGCGCGTGCCGTGCTGCGCACCATGGAAGCAATCGGTGCCCCTGAGGTGGCTGCTGCCCGCGGCGAAGAGCTCGCCGGCAAGCTCATGGGCGTTCCCGGTGTCGTCGACACCCGCGGCCTCGGCTTGCTCATCGCGGCCGAGCTCGACACCGATGCGACCGGTCGCAGCGGTCCCGAGATTGCTGCTGCGTGTCTCGAGGCCGGCCTCGTGATCAACGGCATTACGCCCACGGCCGTGCGTTTCGCGCCGCCGCTCGTCGTTTCCAGCGAGCAGATCGACGAGGGCCTCGCCATCTTCGCGAGCGTGCTCGCCGGCAGCGGGAAGCTGGGCTGATGCGTCACTTCCTGGAAGTGGACGATCTGTCGGCCGACGAGCTGCAGTGGGTGCTCGACATGTCGTCTCGCGCCCCGGAAGCTGCGCCGCCGGTCCTGCAGGGCAGCGGCGTTGCATTGGTGTTCGAGAAGCCGTCGAACCGCACACGCAACTCGATGGAGATGGCGGTCCACCAGCTCGGCGGGCATCCCGTCTACATCCGTCCCGAAGAAGTCGGCATGGACGTTCGCGAGACCGCGGAAGACATCGCGCGCACGCTTGCCTGCTTCCACGACATCATCGCTGTCCGCGTCTTTCGGCACAGCCACCTCGAGCGCATGGCAGCCTGCGCGGTGGCGCCGGTCATCAATCTGCTTTCCGACGATGCGCACCCGTGCCAGGCCTTGGCAGACCTGCTCACCGTTTCGCAGTGCATCGGTCTGGACCGCACCGAGCGCGTCGCATTCGTGGGCGACGCCAACAACGTGTGGCGATCACTGGCCATCGGCTGCGCCATGGCAGGCATCCCGAGCACGCTCGCGGTGCCAGACGGCTACGGACCGTCAGGGGAGACGCTGGATCGCATCGCTGCACTGGGCGGCGAGTGCACCGTCACGGACGACCCCGCAGCGGCAGCGACGGGTGCCGACGTCGTCTACACCGATGTATGGACCTCGATGGGCCAAGAAGACGAGCAGGCCGAGCGCCAAGCAGCATTCGGTCCGTATCAAGTCACGCCGGAGCTGATGTCGCTCGCTGCCGACGGTGCCATCTTCTTGCATGACCTGCCGGCGCATCGGGGCGAAGAAGTGGCTGCAGAGGTCATCGACGGTCCGGCCAGCCGCATCTGGCAGCAGGCCGAGAACCGGATGCATGCCGCGCGGGGCCTGCTGGCCTTCCTGGCCGGTTCAGCGCCGCATGGAGCGGCGTCGGCGGGTTCAGCATCATGAGCACCAGGAGGCTGAGCCGAATGGCGAAGCCGTGGCCCGAGCGGCCCGTGAGCGCAGCGAACAAGAGCGGGAAGTGATGGCGACCCGACGAGAAGGCTCCGCAGTACGCGGCCGAACCAAAAACCAGCGGCAGCATCTCATCCGCGAGCTGCTGGCCAGTCACGAGATCAACAGCCAGGCGCAGCTGGTCGGCCTGCTGGCGGAGCGCTCGGTGGAGGTCACCCAAGCGACCGTCTGCCGCGATCTCGACGAGCTGGGCGTCGCCAAGATGCGCACCGCAGGACGCACCGTGTACGCGGTGCCCGAAGCCGACGCGCCCGAGGCGCTGGCGCCCAACGCCCTGCGCCGAGTGTTCTCGGACTGGGTGCTTGACGTGCGCTCCTCGCAGAACATCGTGGTGCTGCGAACGCCGCCGGGATCGGCGCACGTCGTTGCCTCGGCGATCGACCGCAGTGCGTTCGACGGCGTGGTCGGCACGGTGGCTGGCGACGACACGCTGTTCATCGTGGCTACCGAGGCACTCGGCGGCCCGGCGGTTGCCGAGCACTGCCGGGACCTGGCCGACTTGTGAGCGTGCTGCCCGATGCCTGCTGACGGCACTCCTGCCGACGACACGCCCCCGCCACCGATCGGCCCGTCCCGAACCGGCCCCGCCACCCTGTGGCACGGCCGGTTCGCTGCCGCGCCCGCGGATGCCCTCGCAGCGCTCAACGACTCGCTCCCGTTCGACCAGCGCATGTTCGCCGAGGACATCGCTGCGTCACGGGCTCACGTGTCGATGCTGGCCGCCGTGGGCCTGCTGACCCACGGCGAGCGTGACGACATCGTCGCGGCGCTCGACGAGGTGGAAATCGAGATCGCCGAGGGCCGTCTGGTCTGGGCGCCGACCGACGAGGACATTCACACCGCAGTCGAGCGCCGCGCAACCGAGCTCTGCGGCGCCGCGGCCAAGATGCACACCGGTCGCAGTCGCAACGACCAGGTCGCGACCGATCTGCGCCTGTGGACCCGCCGTGCGATCGACGAGCTGACGGGGCTGGTGCTGGGTCTGGCGGGCACGCTCGCCGCCAAGGCACGAGAAGCGCAGAGCGCAGGCATGCGACTGCCTGGCTACACGCACCTGCAGCAGGCGCAGCCGGTAGGGCTCGCGCATCACCTGGCAGCGCACGCATGGGCGCTGCTGCGAGATGTGGAGCGCCTCGGCGACGCCAGGCGCCGCACGGATGTCTCGCCGCTCGGCGCCGGTGCGCTCGCAGGCTCGACGCTGCCGCTGGATCCTTCGGCGACTGCTGCCGATCTGGGGTTCGCAGCGGTCTTCGAGAATTCGCTCGACGCTGTCAGCGATCGCGACTTTGTCGCCGACACCCTGTTCGCGTTGGCGATGTCGGGGATTCACCTGTCTCGGCTGGGCGAGGAGCTCGTGCTGTGGTCGAGCGCCGAGTTCGGATATGTCGTGCTCGACGATGCCTTTGCAACTGGCTCGTCGATGATGCCGCAGAAGAAGAACCCCGATGTCGCCGAGCTGGCACGCGGCAAGGCCGGACGGCTGATCGGTCACCTGACCGGTTTGCTGGCGACGCTCAAGGGGCTCCCGCTCGCCTACAACAAAGACCTTCAAGAAGACAAGGAACCGCTCTTCGACGCCGTCGACACCGTGCGCTTGGTGATCTTGGCGCTCGACGGCCTGATGCAGACCGTCGAATTCGATGCAGAGGCCATGGCGGCGGGCGCCGACGACCCCTTCGCGGCCGCCACCGACCTGGCCGAATGGCTGGTGGCCCGGGGCATGCCTTTCCGCGATGCGCATGGAGTCATCGCCGGGATCGTGCGTCAAGCGCTGGACGACGCCGACGCCTCTGTGCGTTCCCAGCGCCTGACGGAACTGGTGGCGGCGCACCCGGATCTCGGACCGGAGGCTGCGCAACTGCTCGCGCCTGGCGCGGCCTACCGCAGCCGCTCGACGCCAGGCGCGGGCGGCCCCGATGCCGTGGAAGTTCAACTCGTCCGTCTCGATGCTGCACTGGCCGCGGCCAGCGACGCCCAAGCCGGGCATTGATGGTGCCAGCGGGCGAGCCGTTGCCACAGGCGTTCTACGAGCGCCCGGCAACCGAAGTTGCTCCCGACTTGATCGGCAAGCTGCTGGTCCACGATCCCGACAGCTCAGGCCGAACGCTGCGCGCGGGCCGCATCGTCGAGGTCGAGGCGTACTGCGGCGACGGTGATCCCGCGGCACATTCGCGTGGCGGCCCGACGGCTCGCAACGCCTCCATGTTCGGGCCGCCGGGACGCCTGTACGTGTACCTGATCTACGGCATGCACTGGTGCGCGAACGCCGTCTGTGCGCCGGCCGGAATCGGCGACGCGGTCCTGTTGCGAGCGCTCGAGCCGGTGCACGGCACTGACTCCATGGCGGCGCTGCGGAGTCGCACCCCAGGTTCGGTCGGCGGGAGGGACTTGTGCTCGGGCCCGGGCAAGCTCACCCAGGCTTTCGGCATCGATGGTGCCCACGACGGCTGCGACCTCACGACCGTCGGTGGGCTCAGCATCCGCGACGACGGCTGGACTGCTGCGGACATTGTGAGCACGACCCGCATCGGCATCAGCCGCGGCGCCGAGGTGCCATGGCGCTGGTATGTCGCCGGCAACTCGCACGTGAGCAAACGGTGACATTGCGGGGCAACCGTTCGCCGGCACGCGACAGCGGCCCTCGAGAGCCGTGTTGGCACGCGGCTGTCCCGGCGGCGGGGCAGGTTGGTTCATCAGATGCGAAAGCCGGCCTCGCCGTGGCACTCGAGGCCGTGGAGCGATTCGAGCCTCAAGATCGCGTCCAGGCTCAGCACCGGCGACGCTTGATCGGCTTCGCAGCGCGTCATCCCGATGCGCTCCATCGCTCGTGCGCGGCCGGACACCTGACGGCATCGGCATGGGTGGTGAACCACGACGCAACGCAGGGGTTGGTGCTGCTGCACCGCAAGATCGGTCGCTGGCTGCAGCCGGGCGGTCATGCCGATGGCGAGGGTTCCCTCCCAGGGGTTGCCCTGCGCGAAGCCACCGAGGAGACCGGCATCGGCGGCCTCGAGGTCTGGAGCCAGCCGGTGGACATTGACGTGCACCTGTTTGTCAACCGCAGGCACCCCGAGCCAGATCATCTTCACTTCGACGTGCGCTTCCTTGTTCGTGCACCACGCCATGCCGTGACGCGCGGCAACCACGAGTCGGAAGAGCTGAAGTGGATCAGGTACGACGAGCTCACCGAGCCCGAGCTGGGACTCGACGCCAGCACGCGCCGTCTGGCCCGATACGGCTTCGACCTCGCTCGCACCTTGAGGCGACGCAGCGACGAGCAGGCGCGCTGCTGCTGACGCGTACGGTGGCTATGTGCATCAGGTGCTGCTGCTGGTCGAGAACATCGTCCTGCTGCTGTGCGGTCTGGTGCTGGGCTGGATTGCTGTCACCTTCCTGCCGGGCTCGGTGCTGCCCATGATCGCTGTCACCGTGGTCTTGGCCGCCGGCGGACGGCTGCTGTTCAATGGCACGTTCTGGACAGCAGGAATCGGCTTCCTCGTCGCAGGCATCGCCGGTGCCGGCTTCTACATCGCGGACGCCGTGACATCGCTGGGCGTCTGAAGGCATCGCCCGTTCCGTGCTTTGCCCTCGTGTTTCCCATTCTGCATATGACGGCGTTCACAGGCCGCTTGGGCCCCGGGGTTCCGCCTCTGGGCCGCACGCGGCAGCACCGGTAGCGTGATCGGGTGGACTTCGGCGCTGTGCTGATCGCCGCAGCCGCTGTGGCGGCGCTGATCATGGCCGGTGGAATTGTCGACATCCTGCGGCTGGGTCGCGATCGGTTTCGGCTGGCCGGCAAGCGTCGCTGGCATTGGGTCTTGCTGATCATCTATAGCGGTCCGCTGGGCGTCCTGCTGTACGCAGCAGCAGTGCGGCCGCAGGTCACCCATCCCGAGCGCTACGCCGACGAGGGCACCGACGCTCCTGCCGGTGACCCCGTCGCTGACCGAGCCGACAACGCCGCCAGCAGTCACGGCAGTGCCGCAGTTGGCAGGCACACAAGATGAGCGGCGGGGCACACCTTGCCATCGAGGTCACTGGGCTTCGCAAGCGATACGGGGAAGTCGAGGCGGTCAGCGGCGTCGACCTGTCGGTCGCAACCGGCGAGGTCGTGGCCTTCCTGGGTCCCAACGGGGCCGGCAAGACCACGACAGTCGAGATCCTCGAAGGCCTCCGCACCCGATCGTCCGGAGACGTGCAGGTGCTCGGCGTCGATCCGGCGGAGGCCACCGCGGAGTGGAGAGAGCGCATCGGGGTCGTTCTGCAAGGGGCCAAGCACGAGGGCGATTTCACCGCTGCGGAGATCGTGACCATGTGGTCGGCGTACTACCGGTCGCCCCGGCCGACCCCGGAGGTACTGCACCTTGTCGGGCTTGCCGAGGCAGCCGGTACCAGGACTCGCCGTTTGTCGGGAGGGCAGAAGCAGCGCCTGGCCGTAGCGCTTGCCCTCGTGGGCGATCCCGAGCTCGTGTTTCTGGATGAGCCGACGACCGGATTCGACCCTGCTGCCCGCCGCGAGGCGTGGCAGACCATAGACGGTCTGCGGTCACTGGGTGTGACCGTGCTGCTGACCACCCACTACATGGACGAGGCAGACCACCTGGCAGACCGGATTGCGGTGATCTCGCGGGGCCGCATCGTGGCCGATGGCACTGCCCTCGAACTGGCGGCACAAGTCGCAATGCCCTCGCAGATCAGCTGGGATGCCGCAGAACTGAGCCCTGGGGTGCTGCCTGATCGGCTGCGAGATCTGCTCCGGGGCCAGGATGCGTCGATGCGGTCCCGGACCGCTGTCGGCACGGCGGCCGTTGAGCGGCAGACCGAGCGACGAGCCGAACGGCCTGCGCTCGCCACGCGTGATGTAGACGAGGTCGTGCGCGAGCTGCTCGCTGCCGCCGAGGAGGCCGGGACCCGGCTCGACTCACTGGCTGTTCAACCGCCGACGCTGGAGGACACGTACCTGGCACTGACTGGGGACTCATCCTCGGGAGACGGTTCATGACCCGCCTGGGGCAGCTGCGCAGCGAGGCGCGTTTCAACTTGCTGGGCTTCCGGCGCAGCCCGGCGGCCACCTTCTTCACAGTGGTCCTGCCGATCATCTTCCTGGTGATCTTCACCTCGATCTTCGGCAACGAGATCATCAGCTCGACCGGAGCGCGCGTCGCGACCGTGTACGTCCCGGGGATCCTGGCACTGGCGCTGGTGTCGGCGAACTTCATGAACGCTGCCATCGTCACGGTCATCAGGCGCGAGAGCGGCGTGCTCAAGGCCATGCGGGCGACGCCGCTGCCGCCGTGGGTCTATGTGGGCGGGCAGGTCGTCGCATCGCTGGTGCTGACCGCATTCATGACAGCGCTCGTGATCGGCATCGGCTGGCTCGGCTACAGCGTCGAAGTCCAGCCGGGTGCCGTGCCCAGCCTGCTCATCACGCTCGGGGTGGGAGCAGCGGCGTTCTCGGCCCTGGGGCTTGCCGTCACGTGCGTGTGCACCAGTGAGCAGGCGGCACCGGCGATCACGAACATGTGCGTGTTGCCGCTGTACTTCGTGTCCGACGTGTTCATCCCGTCGGACGGGGCGCCGCGCTGGATGACCTTCATCGGCGACATCTTCCCCATCAAGCACCTGGCTGTCGCGCTGGGACGCACCTTCGACCCATTCAGCGAAGGCGTGCCGCTGCCGGCGTGGCACTGGCTGATCCTCGGGGCGTGGGGCGTGTTCGGTGTGCTGGTCACCTTGCGCTTCTTCCGTTGGACGCCTCGCAACTAGCCAAGGGTCTCGCGGCGCTGGCCGTCAGAGGCTGAGCCGGCAGGCGAAGCCGTGGCCCGAGCGGCCCGTGAGCGCAGCGAACAACAGCGGGAAGCATGGGGCAGCCGATCCAGCGTCTTCGCTCTAGGCCAGCTGTCCGGCAGACTGGCGGTGTGGACGTGCTGGCCGACCTCGAAGCGCGTGGACTGATCCATCAGACGACAGACCTTCGCGCGCTCGCGCAGCGCTTGGAGTCCGGACCGATCACCGTGTACTGCGGCTTCGATCCCACCGCTGCAAGCCTCCACGTGGGCAATCTCATGGGACTGCTGACGCTCCGGCGCCTGCAGCTCGGAGGGCATCGCCCTATCGCGCTGGCCGGCGGCGCAACGGGCATGGTCGGTGATCCCAGCGGGCGCTCGACCGAGCGAAACCTGCTCGATGACGACGCGCTGGCCGGCAATCTCGAGGGAATCGTGCCGCAGCTGCGCCAATTCCTCGACTTCGACGACGGGCCCTACGCGGCGCGCCTGCTCGACAACCGTGCGTGGACCGTCGGCGTCGGCGTGCTCGACTTCCTGCGAGACGTCGGCAAGCACGTCACCGTGCAGCAGATGGTGGGCAAGGAGTCGGTCCGCAACCGTCTCGACGAGGGCGACGGCCTGTCGTACACCGAATTCAGCTACATGCTGCTGCAGGCGTACGACTACTTGTGGCTGGCGGAGAACGTCGAGTGCGAACTGCAGGTCGGCGGTTCTGACCAGTGGGGCAACATTGTGCTCGGCATCGACCTGATCCGCCGCCGGCTCGGGCGCGCTGCCCATGCGCTGACCTGGCCGCTGCTCGCGCGCAGCGACGGCACCAAGTACGGCAAGACGGCGGGCGGCGAGACGCTGTGGCTCAGCGCGGATGCCATGAGTCCGTACCGCTTCTACCAGGCGTGGATCGGCGTCGACGATGTCGACGTCGCGAAGCTGTTGGCCCAGCTCACGTTCCTCGACATGGCCGAGGTGGCCGAGATCGCTGCTGCACACGAGGCCGACCCCGGGCGGCGCGAGGGGCAGCGGCGTCTCGCTGCCGAGATCACGAGCATCGTGCATGGCGACGCTGCGGCCGCGGCTGCGGCCGGTGCCAGCGAGGTGCTCTTCGGCGGGACGGCGGCGCTGAGCGAGGTCTCAGCGCCGGCGCTGGCGTTCGTGGCCACCGAAGTTCCCTCGGCTCCGCTGCGAGCACTTGATGCGTCTGTAGTCGATGTGCTGGTCGATGCCGAATTGGCCCAGAGCCGCAGCGACGCGCGCAGGGCATTGGCCGAGGGCAGCGTGTACATCAATGGGGATCGCACCAGTGATCCCGACCGCCAGCTCGGGGCCGATGACCTGCTGTATGGCCGCTATGTGCTGCTGCGGCGCGGCAAGAAACGCTGGCATGTCGCGACTGCTCCCTGAATCCTGTGCGATCGCGCCGAATCGGCTGCTGAGGATGGTTGCGGAGGCGGGTCGGCGGCTGTAGTCTCATGCGTCCCCCTCAGGGGCGGAAATACCGTCCAGAGGGGTCCGACACCTCCGGCGGCGTCACCCGCAGCACTCTTTCGCAGAGGGCAGCGGCCAGCGCCGATCGAGTGTCAGCTGCCGGCGGGTTCGCCTCAGCAGCGCTCCTTGACAACAGAACAGAGGACGAAAACGCCAGTGCGGGCGATCGGCTGCTGGATTCCAGCCGCTGGTCGAACCACACAGCCGGTCCGCGGTCTACCCATGACCGGGGACCAACTTGTTCGTGCCGTCTCATCGGGCTCGCCTCGTGCGGACCCACATGCGACGGTGCACCAATTCCAGCCAGTCGCCGCAGGAAGAGGGTTTTCCCTCGGATCGTGGCACAGGCTCTTCGATCGTGCCTGCGATCGACCGCGGCTCAGCCGCATGACATCGCGGGCTTGATCTCGACGGAGAGTTTGATCCTGGCTCAGGACGAACGCTGGCGGCGCGCTTCATCCATGCAAGTCGAACGAACCCGAGACTTCGGTCTCAATGGGAGAGTGGCGAACGGGTGAGTAACACGTGAGAAACCTACCCCGGAGATGGGAATAGCCCAGGGAAACCTGGATTAATACCCAATACCCTGCTTGCACCTCATGGTGTGTTCAGGAAACGCTCCGGTGCTCCGGGAGGGTCTCGCGGCCTATCAGCTTGTTGGTGAGGTAACGGCTCACCAAGGCATCGACGGGTAGCTGGTCTGAGAGGACGATCAGCCACACTGGGACTGAGACACGGCCCAGACTCCTACGGGAGGCAGCAGGAGGGAATATTGCGCAATGGGCGAAAGCCTGACGCAGCGACGCCGCGTGGGGGAAGAAGGCCTTCGGGTCGTAAACCCCTTTCAGCAGGGACGAAATTGACGGTACCTGCAGAAGAAGCGCCGGCCAACTACGTGCCAGCAGCCGCGGTAATACGTAGGGCGCAAGCGTTGTCCGGATTCATTGGGCGTAAAGGGCTCGTAGGCGGTTTGGTAAGTCGGGTGTGAAAACTCAGGGCTCAACTCTGAGACGCCACTCGATACTGCCATGACTAGAGTCCGGTAGGGGAGTGTAGAATTCCTGGTGTAGCGGTGAAATGCGCAGATATCAGGAGGAATACCGATAGCGAAGGCAGCACTCTGGGCCGGTACTGACGCTGAGGAGCGAAAGCGTGGGGAGCAAACAGGATTAGATACCCTGGTAGTCCACGCCGTAAACGTTGGGCACTAGGTGTGGGTCCCATCCAACGGGATCCGTGCCGCAGCTAACGCATTAAGTGCCCCGCCTGGGGAGTACGGCCGCAAGGCTAAAACTCAAAGGAATTGACGGGGGCCCGCACAAGCGGCGGAGCATGTTGCTTAATTCGAGGCAACGCGAAGAACCTTACCTGGGTTTGACATGTA
>JAJDTF010000065.1 GCA_022827265.1 Acidimicrobiia bacterium
CGCCGACATCGTCTCGCAGAACACCCCTTCGATGAGTTCGCCGCGTACGCCGGAGCCGTCGAGCCGCAGCAAGTCGGCTGCGGTCAGCAGCGCCGTTTCAGCTCTCGCCTCGGTCATCGTCATCGGTCTCCGCGGAACCTAGCCCTGCCCAATCGTAGGTCCAAGCGATTATCTGCCAGCCCCCTCATGGCCGCTCGGGCAGGGTCACGGCCGCTTGAGGTTCGGTGGTTGCTCTCCGAGATCACCCAGCCGGAAACGAGACCGGCCAACGTCCCACCATTCGGCGAGGCCGTCACACCCCCCTTCTACGGTGTGCCGCATGGAGGTCGCCTACGTCGAGGAGAAGTTCGCCGAGTTGCTGATGCACGTTGCCGCTCGGTTGCAGGGCGACCGCGCCGGGGGCGCTACGCGGTCTCCCCCAGCGTCTGTTCTGCTACTCGCTCGCAGAGGCTTGCGCGCACGTCGATCTCGGCGACGTGCTCTTCGACGCGACCCCAGTCGGAACCGCTTGCCGGAAGCTCGTCTGCGGCTGCTTCGAGCGCCGCCGGCAGCGCTTCGGCCAGTTCGGCGGCCCGTTCGCAGACAGCCCGCCGCGGGAGACGCAAACTGTCGGCCAGTCCGGTCAGCCCATCGGGAGTGTCGCATTCGGAGACCCGCGACCCGCGGCCCATGCGCATGGACAGCGGGATGTCTTCGATCGCCATGCCGCGCCGGAACGGCAGCCAACTGGACGAGTCGTAGAGCGGCGCGAGATGCACGTCGCCGGCGTCGTCGAACATCCAGCTGTAGTTCTTCGCGTGAGCGTCGCTGTCGACGACCAGCCAGCGGTACAGCAGCAAGTCGCGCAGACGGGCGACGTTGCGCTCAGTGGTCGGCCCACCGGTCTGCGCGAGCCGCCGCAAGTCCGCCGCTCCGGGACCGCCGAGGTTCTCGTATTTGTCGGTTTGCGCCAGGCCGAGGGCTTGGCAGGAGTCCTCTTGATGGATCCGGTCCCGCCCTCGGCTCGCTCGATCGAACCGTGTGACGATGATCGCCTGCACCCCGCCGATGTCCGCGGCGGCTGTGTTCGCCGTCGGCACTCCGAGGCGACGGGCTGTGCTCATGGTCAGATGCTCGAAGACGCATTCGTCGGGGAAGTCGGCGCGGGCCGCTTTGATGATGTGCGTGGTCGGCGTCCGCCCCCAGGTGCGTGCCCATGTTCCGTCGTCGGTGAGCCTCAATGCGATCTTGGGCTGCATGCCTGCGAGACTGAACGTCACTGAGAGCGGGGCACCCTCCGAGGCCACAGCAGTCGGCACTACCGGGTAGCCGTCGAGCCAGTCGGCGATCTCAGCGTCGCTGATGGGCAGCATTCCGCCGTCTGCGGACATCAGCGTGTCGAGTTGCTCCGGCGGGCAGAACTGGACTGCCCCGGCGCAGTCCGCTCCCATTGGGGTTTCCAGGAGTCGCAGCGGGTCGCTTGCGGCTGCGCTGTATTCGGTTCGGAGATAGTTGAGGACGTTGTCGTCGTCGGGAAGCAGGTTCAGCAGCCATCTGCGTACTTCGGCGCCTCTTGTCTGGCTGCGGCTGAGCGGGAATCGAGCGGACAGCGGGACAGCGGCGCTGGCGATGTAATCCGGTCGGTAGGTGAGCGTGGGCCGGCGGGCGCGGTGTTCGATGTCGGCTGCGTAGGCGCCGTTGAGGATGACGCACAGGCGGCTGGTCATGGCCCTGGTTCGGTGCCGGCTTCGATGTGGGCCGCGAGGTCGAAGGTCGGGGTTGGGCGTGTCGTGCGGACGAGTGCGTACCCGAGGTGTCCGAAGACTTCCATGACCAACCCGAGTTCAACGGTGGGTTTGCCGTTCTCGGCGTCTGACAGCCATTTGACGGACACGCCGGCCTGGGCTGCGAGCTGCGCTTGGGTCAGCCCGCTGGTCTTGCGTGCGTCGCGGAGAGAACGTCCGACGTCGAATGGGCGCAGCAGCAGCGCATGCTCGGTGGGGTCGGTGGGGACTGCCATGCCGACAGTATATCACCGTTCGCACATATTCCTGTTTCAGTGCGAACGGTGAAATAGCAGCTCGGCATCCGGCGAGCAGACGCAACGCATGACAGCATCGTCGCCGCCGGCTCCCTCACCCCCGACAGCACCGGCACGCTGACGCAGCTCAGCGGCGACCTCGATGCGTTCCTGCGCAACGTGACCGGCGCCGCAGCAGTGGTGGGCTACTCGCTGGGCGGCACCATCGGGCTCCGCGCGGCGACCGAGCCGGACACGCTCATCAGCCACCTGATCGCGATTGCCACCTCGTCGGTGGTCGGCTCGGCTGCGGCCGAGTTCTTCGCAGGGCGTATCGCCCAGATCGAAGCCGGCAGCTCTTCAGCGGCGAGCCCTGCGATCTCTACGGCAGCCAGGTTCGCCTGGCCGCCGCGACGCGCCAGATCCCCATCTACCTGGCCGTGTCCCAGCCCGCCATGCTGCAGCTCGCCGCACAGACCTGCGATGGCGTCGTGCTCATGGGCGCCGCCGATCCCGACTTCTGCGCGTGGCAGCTCGAGTTCATCCACCAGGGGCTGGCCGCAGCCGGCCGCGACCGATCAGAGCTCACCGTCGACCTGTTCGTCACGTCGGTGGCGCTGGCGGGCGACCGCGGCACCTGCGTCGGACGGATCGGCGAGCTCTGGCAGCTCGACATCGACCGGATCACGTTCGCACTGCTGTCAGGGGGCCGCGAGCAACGGCTCGCGCAGCTCGCCCATGACGGCTTCGATGTGGTGGTCAACAACGCAGGCTGGTCGAAGATCGAACCGGTGGCCGAGATGTCGGCCGAGCACGGCGCGGCCTATTCCGCTGCCAAGGCCGGCGTGCTCGCGCTCACCCGTGTGGCCGCTGCCGAGAATGGGGTCCACGGCATACGGGTCAATGCGATCGCCCCGGGCCTCATCTACAACGACTTCCTGCGCAGGATCTACCCGGAGGAGTTCTTCACGAACTACCTCGCCGAGAAGGCGTTCCTGGGACGCATCGGGCAGCCCGACGATGTCGCAGCCATGGTGTCGCTGCTGGCGTCGGAGGAGTCGAGCTACATCACCGGCGAGGTGCTCACCGTCTCGGGCGGCGTGTCGGTTCGTGGATGAAAGACCCCCTCAGGCGATGCTGGAGCCCGCGTCGATCTCGTCGAGGATGGACTCGGCCACCAGGTAGTCGGCCGCGGCAGCTTCGAGCTTGCTGAACCAAGCCTGTTCGACGGCGATGCCGTTCCGGTAGGCGTCGGCGCGGGCGTCGTCGATCAGCGCTTGGCGCGCAGCCGCTGCAGACTCGTCGGCCAAGCGCAGATCGATCGTGCTCACCGCCCGGTCACCCCGGCCACCGGTGTCATACCGTGCACCGCTGTCGGCTCCGACGTGGGTCACGCCCCGCTCGAGGCTCTGCTGGAGTGTCCCGGCGATCGCCGCCAGCGGTACCGGGGGATCGAACGTCACCGATGCGATGCCGGTACTGCGCGCCGCAAGCTCGGCTGCCGCGAGCACGTCGGGCGCGGTCACCCACGCCGACGTCCCGAGAGTCTCAGTCTCGAGTGCCGCGCAGAACGCACGCACTGCCGCGCCGTGATGAATCTCTGCGAACGTGACGTTGTCGGCGATGCGTTCTGCCGTGCCGGCGTCACATCCCGCGACGCTGCTGGCGCGGTAGACGAGATCGTGGATCTCCCGGGGCGCAACGGTGACGGTCGTGCTCATGTCACCGGTTCGCTCGGCGGTGAGTCCCCGTCATCCGAAGAGCTCTCCGAACAGGCGCAGCCAGTTGCCTCCGAGGACGGCGTCGCGTTCGGCGGGCGAGAACCCGGCTTCGTCGATGCCCTCAGCGAGCGACCCGAAGTCCCGCGGTCCCCGGAACCACGCGGGCCATTCGGGAAAGTCGGGGATCGCTCCGGTATCGGCGGGGCGGTCCCAGCGGCCGCTGCGCATCCAGCCCAACCCGTCGGGCTGCCACCCGAGCACCGCATCGGTGCCGATGGCGACATGGGACACGCCGACCTGCTCGGCCAGCCGAGCGATCATGGCGCAGTACTCCTGGCGCGAAACGCCGGCCCCTCCCATGAACAGCGGGTAGAGCGTGCATCCGATCACCCCGCCGCGCGCCGCCACCGCGTCGAGCACCTCGTCGGGCTTGTTGCGGGGCGAGTCGCAGAACCAGCGCGGGTTGCCGTGGGTCACCGCGACCGGCTGCGCCGATGCGTGAACCGCATCGAGGCTGGTCCGGTCGCCGACGTGGGACAGGTCGATCAGCACCCCGGCGTCGTTGAGCGCGGCCACCATGCGATGCCCGGCGCGGGTCAGCCCGCCGTCGCTGGGCTCCCAGCAGCTCGACCCCAGATGGTTGGCGATGTTGTAGGTGAGCTGCACGACGCGCACGCCGACGTCGGCGAAGATCTGCGCCATCTCGGGGTCATCGCCCAGCATCGAGCTGTTCTGGAAGCCGAGCACTGCGCCCAGCACGTCGTCGTCGACCGCTTGGTGCATCTCGGCGACGTTGGTGACCACTCGGAGCGCATCGGCGTTGTGCCGGCACAGGTGGCGGAACTCGCCGATGCGCGTCATCGCCCCGGCGAGGTCCTCCCATGCCCCGACGGTGGCGTGCACGATGTTCACGCCTCCGGATCGGACCTCGTCGATGACCGGGCGGGACCAGTGGTTGATTTCGAGCCCGTCGATGATCACCCAGACCTCCCCTGATTGCCGATCGTCTCTGGATGGCCGTCGCTTCGGGGACGGGTCGGCAGCACCCAATTGTCGTGCGTGTCTCGATCATTGCGGCGCCCGCCATGAGGCCGCTCAGCAGTCTCGGCGGGCCCGTAGTCCGCGAGGCGCGGGGCGCCGCCGAACAGCGTGACCCGCAGCCAGTCGGTCGACTTGGGCTTGAAGTTGTCCATGCCGTAGGCGGCGAGCTGGAAGCGCTGCAGCATCAGCGGCAGGTAGCGCTCGGAGCAGGCATTGTCACGCGGCTCGCCGTACATGCGGTCGCTCGCGTGGAGCCGCTCGGCTGCGAGCCGGTGGGCGGGATGGTCGTCGAGGACGCAGTGGATCGGCGTCGCGTCGTCGTAGCCGTCGAGCGCGGCACGCAGCCGCCACAGCCGCAGCGCC
Organism: Acidimicrobiia bacterium; assembly: GCA_022827265.1. GTDB lineage: Bacteria > Actinomycetota > Acidimicrobiia > Acidimicrobiales > Poriferisodalaceae > Poriferisodalis. The sequence goes on from JAJDTF010000065.1 coordinate 5,125, forward strand.
ACGTCGATCGCCACGTCGCGGTGCGAGGGGTCGAGCCGGTCCCGGCGGGTGCGACGCGGCTCCTCGGTGTTGTCGCTGATGACCCACCACCACGCCTCGGCCGAGGTGTCGTCGAGGTCGAGCTCATCCAGCCACGCGAAACGCTCCGACAGCATCGCTCGCATCTGGCCGACGGTCAGGGCGGGATCGAGCGAGCTGTGCTCTGAGACGGCGAGCACTTCGTCGACCAGATCGTCGTCGGCGTCGTGCAGCTCGGTCAGCAGCGATACGACCAGCTCGGCGGTCTCGGGATCGCAGCCCTCCGCCCAGCGATACAGGGCATCGAAGGGCAGGGGGTCGCTGCGACAGCTCTCGAAGGCATCCCGGATTCGCTCGACGGCTGCAGCCACTTCGACGGCGTTGAGGAACGGCCGGCAGTTGTCGTCGGTGCCAGTGACGAAGTGCAGGTGCGCCCGTTCGATCCACGCGCCGAGGAGCGCGAGCCGGTCCGGGGTGCCCCGCAGCGATCGAACGTCGGCCAGTGCCATCTCCCGCACCGCAACCCACGCATGCAGCACCCGGGGGTGCTTGAACGCGAAGGGCACCAGCCCCAGGCCGGTGGCGTTGCCGAGCCCGAAGTACCGGCTCCACTCGGCGTCGAACGCCATGGCGGCGCTCGGGTCTGCGGCTCGGGCGCAGTGCTCGACGAGGTCGTAGCCCAGTTCCCGGAACATCCATGCGCACAGCATCTGGGCCCGGTAGGGCACCCGCAGCGGATGGCCGCTGGGGTACCCCTCAAACGAGCGCATGCCGTATTTGCCGTTGGCGTAGAACGCAGTGCTGCGCAGGATGTAGCCGGCGTCGGCGACCTGCGCAGGGTCGGGCTGGGTGCCTGCGGCGAGGGCGTTCACGAGGTAGTCGAAGAAGCGCACGCTGCGATTGCCGCGTGTGAGCACCAGGACGCGCGCATCGAACCGCCCCAGCTCCTGGCGGGGGACCTCGCGGCGGAGCAGACCCAGGAACTCGCCGGTGGGTTCGCCGTCGACCAGTGCGCCGGTGACCTCCCACCGGTCCGCGATCACCCGGTCGGTGTGCTCGGCCTCGTCGATCGTCGTCGTGAACGCGACGAAGCTGACCAGCCGGCCGCCCGCGTCGAGTTGGTACACGGCCTCGCCGTGGCCCCGTTCGTCGATATCGAACCGCACGCGCTGGGCCTTCCAGCCCTCACGCGCAGCTCGGCGCAGCAAGGTTCGGCTGAAGCTGTAGCGGGTCAGGCGAGCCGCGCCCATCATCGCCGGCTGCATCACCACTTGCGGGGGACGCAAGCGGGACCGTCGCGCGGACAGCTCCGCCTGCAGCAGGCTCTCAGACACCGACGGCCTTCACCTGAGCATTCTCACGCATCACCCTCGGAGCGGCCGGGCGCAGAGGGGGCCCCTGCCAGACCGCTTCGGAGGTCGCGTGGTCGAGCGAGCCGGCGGTCAGCTCCCGGCAGCCAGCGCAGCCTCGATCCACGGATCGACCACGTCGCGGTTGGCGGCAATCCAGTCGGCGGCTGCAGCAGCGATCTGCTCGTCGGAGTTGGCGCCAGCGTCGATGGCGACGGCCTGGACGGCGACCGCCAGCGGATCCATCTCGAAGTCCTCGAGCAGCGACGCTGCCGCCGGGTTGGCGTTGAGGAAGTCGATGTTGGCGGTCACCACGATGTCTGAGGGCGTGAACATCGTCGTGCAGGGATCGTTGGTGCACGCA
>JAJDTF010000087.1 GCA_022827265.1 Acidimicrobiia bacterium
CGCCGACATCGTCTCGCAGAACACCCCTTCGATGAGTTCGCCGCGTACGCCGGAGCCGTCGAGCCGCAGCAAGTCGGCTGCGGTCAGCAGCGCCGTTTCAGCTCTCGCCTCGGTCATCGTCATCGGTCTCCGCGGAACCTAACCCTGCCCAATCGTAGGTCCAAGCGATTATCTGCCAGCCCCCTCATGGCCGCTCGGGCAGGGTCACGGCCGCTTGAGGTTCGGTGGTTGCTCCCGAGATCACGCAGCGGGATCGTGGGTTGTTGGGTGCCATGAGTCAGCTGCGGGCGAAGCTGAGCAGTGGGGAGATGTCGCCGCGGTCCGCGGTGCGCAGCGCGGTGAGGTATGTCCGCCGGAGAGCGTCAGTCTCCAGCTGGAGGCGGTCGCCCCAGGTGAATGGCGGGCGCCGGAGCGCCTGAGCGAGGTAGTCGGCACTGATGCGGCTGTGTCGGCCGTTGCCGTCGGGGAAGGGGTGGATGGTGACCAGCCGGTGGTGAAAGCGCACGGCGAGCTCGTCAGGTTCGAAGTGTCCGCGCGCAACCCATTCTGCGGCATCGCCCGTGAGCATCCGCAAGTCCGTGGCGATGTGGGCCGGGGCGACGCCGATGTTCGTGACGCGCTGCCGGTACTTGCCTGCCCATTCCCAGGCGTCACCGAACATGGCCTTGTGCAGGTCACGCAGGAACATGTCGTCGAGGAGCTTGTCGGCGGAGGGCGCTCGGCGTCTGAGTGCTTTGGTGATGTTGCGCTGTTCGGCGTCGTTGAGGTCGTTGCGGCTCGCGACATGACTGAGCAGCAGACCCTGTCGGTCCTCTTCGGACAGCGGGGTATGTCCGCTGTCTTGGGGAAACTGCCAATCGCTCATCAGTTCTGAGCGTCGCTCCACAGTCCGCGTCGCTCGGCGAGCTCCGCAGCGAGTTCTTCGATCTGCTCGGCGAGGTCTGCGTCGGTGGGCTGTTGATCCTCGAGTCGGGAGTGCTGCGTGACGCGGCGCACATGCTCGGTTGCTCGTCGTCGTGCCTGATCGTGGACCATGTCGTCGAGGCTGGTGCGAGGGACGAGCGCGTAGACGAGCTTGCAGTCGAGTGCATGAGCCGCGCGCATCAGCGTGTCGAGCTTGATGGTCATGTCCTGCTCGCCGCGTTCGATCGCCGGCACGCGCTGCTGGCTGACCCCCATGCGGCGCGCCAAGTCGGCGCCGGACATGCCGAGGGCGTCGCGCAGCGCTCGGATCCAGCCCTTGTTCGGCCGCGCCAGATCAGGCACGCCCGCTAGGCGCGCGTCGAGACGGTTGCGGGCGACAGCTCGTTGACTCTTCATGATCATCCTCACAGGCCGGACGTGGATCTGATTTTGTCACTACTTAAATATAGTCGAAAATGCACCTAACAACAAGTTATGTATTGTTGCAACGTGCGGGCTAGGCAACTTGTCGACCGGCACTACGTCTCACCGTCCGGCAAGGCCGTCGCACCCCCCTTCTACGATGTGTCGCATGGAGGTCGCCTACGTCGAGGAGAAGTTCGCCGAGTTGCTGATGCATGTTGCCTCTCGGTTGCAGGGCGACCGTGCCGGGGGCGCTACGAAGCTCAACAAGGTGCTGTTCTTCGTCGAGTTCACTCACCTGAGGCGACATCATCAGGTGGTGTCGGGTTGCCAGTTCCAGAAGCTTCCTCATGGACCGGCCCCACATCAGCTCCTTCCGGTCCGGCGACGGCTGATCGATGCTGGCGAGGCCAAGTTGATCGAGGAGGACTTCCTGGGTCGTCCTCAGCAGCGGTTGGTGCCCGGGCGCGAAGCTGACCTGACTTGGTTCACCCCCGAGGAGTTGCGGACCATCGAAGATGTGCTTGACCAGCTTGAGGGGATGACTGGAACCCAGGTCAGCGAGCTGTCTCATCAGGAGCCGGGCTGGCGGCTGATGAGATCGGCGAGACGATCCCGTTCTCGACGGCGTTCCTCGACTTCCCGCAGGCTGCGACCCCGACGAGCGAACGGCTGTCCAAGTCGGTTGCGGAGCGATACGGGTTTGCAACCGCCGGTTGATGTTCGAGGTTCGCGTCGGCGAGGCCGCAGCCGAGAAGATCATCGGGGCGTACGGTCCCGAACGGAGCGCGGCTGGACGGCCGTCGGAGTGGGACTTCTGGTCGGGACCGCTTGCTGCTGCCCTCATCGGATTTCGGGACTTCGAGAACCTGCTCTTTGACCTCCACCCAGAGATCCGCACCCTTCACATCGCCGCGGCAGCGCTCTACCAATCCGCGGGCTTTCGTCCGGTAGTCGCAAGCGATGCACCGACAAGCTCAAGCCAAGCTCTGACCCTGCTGCTGTCAGTCGACTCGCTGCAAGCGAGGCACGACTGAAATCTGCGCTCGCAAAGACCGAAAAGTATGCATAACAGATATACTCAATAGTATGTCCAATTCGACTACCATCAAGGTCTCGGTGCGGACGCGGGATGCGTTGCGTCAGCTTGCCGATCGTGAGGGCCTGACGTTCGACGCCCAGATCGAGAAGCTGATCCAGCGGGAACGGCGCCGCATCATCGGGGCTCAGCTCGCGAGCGACCCGCTGAGCGCCGACGACCAGGCCGTGCTCGATGCGTCAGCCAGCGATGTCGTCGATGCGAGCGGGTGACGTCGTCCACTGCGACTTCGGGACGCCGGCGAGGGGCGAGCCGGGATTCGTGCGGCCGGCGATCGTGGTCACGTCCGATGACGTCCTCGAATTTCGTCAGCACGCGATTGTGGTCGTTCCCTGCACGACCACGAGGCGAGGGTGGCTGAGCGAGATCGACGTTGCCGGCTTCGGTGTGGCCCAGGCGCATCTGCCCACGACGCTCAGCGTCGACCGCGTCGTCGAAGAGACAGGCACCAACATCGGGCCCGTCGCGCTGCGGCAGATCCGTGAACTCATCGCCGACCTCCTCGGACTCTGAACCGCCGACGCTGGTGGCGGCGGACGTCGGGAGTTGCTGATATATCGGCGGCATGACGTTCTCGCCGGCTGGGCACATCGGGCGCCACGGCGCTCGCTGGGCGAGGCCACCTCGACCACCAAATCCGGCACGACTTCGGCGTACCCCGCCACCTCCTGCCCGACAGCCAGCCGCCGTGCGGAAGTGAACGCGATGTCGGGCTCTCGCACTGTGTCGGGATCG
>JAJDTF010000157.1 GCA_022827265.1 Acidimicrobiia bacterium
GTCGCATCTCTGACCCTGAACCACAAGGACCCGGCGTACACCGCCACTCACATCACAGATTGCCCCAGGAGGTGCCGGCAGGAGATGTCTGACACGGCTGCACCGCCACCCGAGACTGCTGAGCCGCCCCGGCGCCGCCGCGGCGGCGGCCGAGCCGGACGCATCGCCGTCCGCGAAGCAGCGCCCGAGCGAGACCGCCGACCGGTTCGCCCGGGCCTGCCAGCGGGCCGATTCAAACCCCTGACCGAGAGCGACATGCAGCAGGTGTACGACACCGCCCTCGGGCTGCTCGAAGACATCGGCATGGGCGATCCCCTCGACGAGTTCGTCGAGGCGGCGACTCCTGTGGGCGGGTGGGTCGACGACAACGGACGCATCCACCTGCCACGCGGCGTCGTTGAACGCGCCATCGAGACGGCGGCCAAGGAATGGATCTGGCACGGCTTCGACGACGACCAGTCGGTGCACGTGGGCGGCGAGCACGTCTATTTCGGCACGTCCGGCGCTGCGGTGATGATGTACGACCACGAGACCGGCACGTTCCGCGATTCGCTCGCGCAGGACGTGTACGACTGCGGCCGCTTGGTCGACACGCTCGACAACCTGCACTTCTACGTGCGCACGGTGGTGGCACGCGACATGGTCGAGACCCGTGACCTCGACATGACCACGGCATATGCGGTGATGTGCAGCACCACCAAGCCGGGCGGATCGTCGTGGTTCGAGCCGGAGTGGGTGTACGAGTCGGTCGAGATGTTCGACCTCGTGCTGGGCGGCGAGGGCGAGTTCGCGAAGCGCCCGTTCATCGCGGCCAACAACACGTTCGTCGTACCGCCGCTGCGCTTCGCGTACGATTCGGCGAGGTGCCTCGTCGCGCAGGTGCGCACGGGCATGCCGATCAACCTGCTGTCGGCCCTGCAAGCCGGCGCCACCGCACCCGCGGCCCTTGCCGGCGCATTGGCACAGGCGGTGGCCGAGTGCCTCGGGGGGTTGACCTTCGTGAACCTGCTGTCGCCGGGCCATCCCTGCCTGCTGGGCCTGTGGCCGTTCGTGTCGGACCTGCGCACGGGTGCGATGAGCGGGGGATCGGGCGAGGAAGGAATCCTCAACGCCGCAGCGGCCGAAGTGGGCCACTGGCTCGGGCTGCCCACCGGCGTGGCGGCGGGAATGACCGACTCCAAGGTGAACGACGCCCAGGCCGGCTACGAGAAGGGCCTGAACGTCGGGCTGGCCGGCCATGCGGGAGCGAACATCGTCTATGAGTCGGCGGGGATGCTGGCGAGCCTGCTGGCGTGCTCGCACGAGGCGCTGGTGATCGACAACGACATGCTCGGTGCCATCAACCGCACGGTGCGCGGCATCGAGGTGAACGCCGACACGCTGTCGGCCGAGCTCATCGGCGAGGTCATCGCCGGGCCGGGGCACTTCCTGGGCTCGCCGCAGACGCTCGAGCTCATGGAGACCGAGTACCTCTACCCGCTGGTGTCCAACCGGGACACTCCCGAGGATTGGACCGAGGCGGGCAGTCGGGCGGCGCACGATGTCGCCCACGACCATGTGGTGGCCACGCTCGAGAGCCACTGGCCGTCGCACATCAGCCCTGCCGTCGACGCCGCTGTCCGGGACGCCTTCCCGATCGGCCTGCCTCCCCAAGGCCCCGCCATCGAGGCTGCTGCGTCGTAACGCCGCCTCCTGCGCCTCTTGGCGCACCGACATGCGGCCCGCGCGCAGTCTGAACGGCGGCCTGTCGGTGGTGTGCGTCGGCTGTGAGCGGTCGCTAGATTCCGAATCAGCCAGGCGCAGATTCCGAATCAGCCAGGCACAGATTCCGAATCAGCCAGGCGTGCATTCCGAATCAGACGGGGCCTCATGCCGGATCAGACCATGCAAAGCGAAGCGCCCATCGCCCGACACGCCGAGCCGCAAGTGCGCGCGGCTTTGGCCGACACTCGCATCGTCGCCATTGTCGGGCCGCGCCAATCGGGCAAGACGACGCTCGCCCGCAGCATCGCCGACAACGACGGCCGGCAGTTCGTCACCCTCGACGACGAGCAGTCGAGACGGTTCGCCCAAGACGACCCGAGGGGATTCACCAGCGGCTTGCGGCGAGTGGTGATCGACGAGATACAGCGAGCGCCGAGTCTGATCTTGGAGTTGAAGCGGATTGTCGACGAAGACCCGCGCCCCGGGCAGTTCCTCGTCACCGGTTCGGTCGACCTGTTCGCAGGCTCAATGTCGCCGGACTCCTTGGCCGGGCGCGTCGAAACGGTCGAGCTGTTGCCCTTCTCACAAGCCGAGATCGCCGGCACACAGCCGTCCTCGTTCATCGATCGTGCATTCGCGAGTGACTTCGCGGGCCTGCCTGCCGCCGGCCCCACCGACGACCTCGTGGAGCGAGTGGAGCGCGGCGGCTTCCCCGAAGCGCTGACGCGCTCCGCTCCTGCCAGGCGACGGTCATGGCTGCGCAACTATGCGCGCGTGGTCGCCGAGCACGATGTCCGCGACATCGCCCAAGTCGCCAAACGCGACGAGCTGCCTCGCCTGATCGCCCACGCAGCCGTCGCAGCCGGCGGACTTCTCAACATGTCCGCACTCGGCACGCGTCTCGGCGTGGACGGCAAGACGGTCGACCGCTGGCTCGTGCTGCTTGAGTACATGTTCCTGATTCGCCGGGTGCGCGCCTGGCATCGCAGCGACTTGAAGCGCCTGGTGAAGGCGCCGAAGCTCCAGTTCCTCGATTCCGGTCTGCTCGCAGCACTGCAAGGCGTAGATGCCGCGAGCATCGCCAAGGACCGGCAACGGCTCGGCCCCCTGCTCGAGAGCTTTGTCTACGGCGAACTCGCCAAGGCCGTTGCGCTCAGCAGCGACCTGACCACCGTCAGCCACTACCGCGACAAGAGCGGCGCAGAAGTCGACTTCGTGCTCGACCGCTCGCCGGGCGCCGTCGTCGGCATCGAAGTCAAGTCGCGGGCCACGGCGCACCCCCGAGACTTCACCGGGCTGCGACGCCTGAAAGACGCCGTAGGCGAGAGCTTCGC
>JAJDTF010000033.1 GCA_022827265.1 Acidimicrobiia bacterium
GAGCGGCGCAGAAGTCGACTTCGTGCTCGACCGCTCGCCGGGCGCCGTCGTCGGCATCGAAGTCAAGTCGCGGGCCACGGCGCACCCCCGAGACTTCACCGGGCTGCGACGCCTGAAAGACGCCGTAGGCGAGAGCTTCGCCTGCGGGATCCTCCTGCACAACGGCGACCGCGTGCAGCAAGCAGCACCCGGCATGTACGCGATGCCGGTCAAGATGCTCTGGGCAGCCTGAGTCGGCTTCGGCAACGCGAGCCGATCAAGCCCCGAGTCGCTCGATGATGTCTGCTGCGATGTCCTGCGGCGAGCGGCCCGCCGTGTGGACCTGTTCGAACTGCCCGTAGCCGGCTGCCCGTTCGTTCAGGAGGCGGTCGACTGCGGCAGCCGGATCTCCGCCCGCGAGCAGCGGTCGCACCGGGCCGTCGACATCGGCCCTCAGGCGGCGGATGATCTCGTCAGCATCGGCGGCGAGGCAGAAGACCCGGCCCGTCGCCGTCAGCGCATCGGCGTTTGCTGCGTCGAGCAGCATCCGGCCGCCGGTAGCGATCACCTGACGTCTCCCCCGGGCGACCTGTGCCGCCACTGCTTGCTCGATGGAGCGAAAAGCGTCTTCGCCGCGCTCGGCAAAGATGGCATCGATCGGGCCGTGCCGTCGCTCGATGACATCGTCGGTGTCCACGAACGTCCGGCCGAGATCGTCCGCGATCAGTCGGCCCACGGTGGTCTTGCCCGAGCCCATGAACCCCGTCAGCACCACGTTGGGATCGGCGGAGCGAGTCACAGGATCACGCTAATGGTGCTCCGGAAATTTCGAGCAGACGCGGCGTGCGGGACGGGCCTGCTCGGATCGCTGAGGTCATGCGATGCGGTGAGGATGCCGCTGGCTTCGTTATGGGTGCAGTCCGCGAGGCCTATCCGTGCGATGCAGTGGCGCGACATGGCGCCACCACCGCGAACAATGGCGCCACCACCGCGAACATTGCGGAAACATCGGCCGAATATGGCGCGACATTGCTTGCGGCGCCGCACGGTGCCGCCTAGGCACCATGCAGAGCCGGAATCCGCGCCGCAGTCAACGTGCGGACGCACACCGAGGAGCACCCATGTCTGCGAACCCGACATCGGACGGCACTGCGCCGCGCAACCACACGGCGAGCGATCACGAGATCGGCCTGCCCGAGTTCACCACCGAGCAGTTGCTGCTGATCAAGCAGGGTTCGGCTCGGCTGCGCGACGAGTTCGATGGCGTCTTCAATGCGGAGACCATCGAGCGCTACATGGGTGACTCGCGTACGAAGCTGAAGGCTGGCGCCCGGTTGCTGGACTGGCTGCCGCTGCTGATCGAACGCTTCACCCGCGACCGCCTGCGTGCGCTGAAGCGGCTGGAAGTCGGTTCGCTCGTCGTGCCCGCCGTGCTGTTCCTGTGCACGCACAATGCAGGGCGCTCGCAGATGGCGGCCGGCTTTCTGCGACACCTGGCGGGCAGTCGCGTCGACGTGTTCTCCGGCGGCTCCGATCCAGGTCTCGAGACGAACGCCGCGGTCATCGAGGCCATGGGCGAGATCGGCATCGACATCTCCGGCGAGTACCCCAAGCCGTGGACCGATGAGATCGCCCGAGCAGCCGACGTGATCGTCACCATGGGATGCGGCGATGCGTGCCCGATCTTCCCTGGCAAGCGTTACGAGGACTGGGAGCTCGCCGACCCCGCAGGACAACCGATCGAGGTGGTGCGCGAAGTACGCGACGACATCGGCCAGCGAGTCGGAGCGCTGCTCGCGACGCTGAACATCCCCGCCGCCGCATAGCCGCCTCGAGGCGCTCGCAGGTCGAGGCCGTCAGGTCGAGGCTGCTCGGCGGCGCGACGCTTGGCCATCTCCGCCAGCCCCGGGGTTTCCGGCAATCACCTATTCGCGCTCTATCCGCGTTCTCATCGAGCTTGTTCAGCGGGTCTGTGCAGCGTTGCAGACTGTGGTGCTTGAAATCGCTTGATGTCAACGGAGATCGATTGAAAATGTTTTTGGGTGGGTCTAGGTTGGGTTTCGCGGCCGTGCGGCTGCCGACGAGTCGCCTGTGGAGTGGTTACGATGGATTCTGCGGTGATTGCAGCGATCGTGAGCGTGCTCGGGGCCGGTTTCTTGGCCATGCTGTTCTTCTTCATGCGCGGCATTCGGGCCGACATCGCCGACCTGCGCAGCGAGATCCGCTCTCTTCGAGTCGAGATGCAAGCCGAATCCGCCGCCTTGCGAGCCGAGATCGCAGCGGTGCGCGTCGAGATGCAGGCCGAGATCGCTGCCCTGCGTGTCGAGATGCGGGCTGAGTTCGCAGCGGTGCGTGTCGAGATGCAAGCCGAATCTGCTGCCCTGAGAGCCGAGATGCAGGGCATGCGCAGCGACATCTCCGGGTTGCAGCAGACGGTCGCCCGTCACGACGGCATGCTGGCGCAGATCGGCCTCCAGAACGGCACGGCCGCGGCATAGACGGCAGCCGAAGAGCGGTTGCGAGCCGGATTCACGGGGTTGGCTGGAAGCCTGTCCGCGAAGCCCTCCAATGCCTCGAAAACTGACACGCGCCCTCCGAGCGTGAACCTGTGCTTGGCTCGGCCGATCTCAATGTGGTGCTCACTGGGTTCATGGGCTACGGGCAGTTCGAGCAGGTCCATACGGCGGGCCGCTCACCGCAGGACATCGCAACAGACATCGTCGGGCGCCTCGAAGCCTGACTTGCGACAGCATCGGTCGACCGGCTGTCGACTACCGGTGAATCGTCGAGAGGCGTTCAGTCCGACGCGATGACGCCGCGTTCGGTCAGGTCGGCGATCTCGCTCTCGTCGAGGCCGAGCAGGTCGCCCAGCACGGCGGCGGTGTGCTCACCGGCTCGCGGCGCGGGGCCGCGTACGCCC
>JAJDTF010000052.1 GCA_022827265.1 Acidimicrobiia bacterium
CACGGCCATGATGACCGACCTGTACGAGCTGACCATGCTCGATGCGGCCCTGCAGTCGGGTGTCGCGTCGCGGCGCTCGTGCTTCGAGGTGTTCGCCCGGCGGCTGCCGCCGGGACGCGGCTACGGCGTGGTGGCGGGTCCCGGCCGTCTGGCCGGGCTGCTGGCTGACTACCGGTTCGAGGCCGACGATCTGGACTACCTGGCCGGGCTCGGTCGCTTCAGCGACGACCTGCTGGATCACCTGGCGACCTTCCGTTTCGACGGCGATGCTTGGAGCTATCGCGAGGGCGACTTCTACGTGCCCGGCAGCCCGGTGCTGCGCGTCGATGCTTCGGTGGGCACCGCGCTGCTCGTGGAGACGCTGGTGCTCTCCGTGCTCAACCACGATTGCGCCGTTGCGTCCGCGGCCGCGCGGATGCACGATGTTGCCGAGGGTCGTCACCTCATCGAGATGGGCGGCCGCCGCACCCACGAGCTCGCTGCTGTTGCCGCTGCGCGTGCGGCGTGGCTGGTGGGTTTCGATGCGACGTCCAACCTGCTGGCCGGCGAGCAGTACGGCATCCCTACTGCCGGCACCGCTGCGCACGCCTTCACGCTGGCGCACCACGACGAGGAAGCGGCTTTCGAAGCGCAGATGCGCGCACACGGCCTCGAGACCACGTTGCTCATCGACACCTTCGACCTCAGAACAGGACTCGAACGGGGTCTCGCCGCGGCGAAGCGTCTCGGCGGGGTGCCGGGCGCCGTCCGAATCGACTCGGGAGATCTCACAGTGGAGGTGCCCCGGGTCCGCCAGTGGCTGGACGACGCCGGCGCAGAGGCGACCCGCATCGTGGTGTCAGGCGATCTCGACGAGTACCGCATCGCCGACTTGGCGGATCTGCCGGTCGACGGCTACGGCGTGGGCACCCAGCTCGTAGTGGGCTCGGGCCATGCGACCGCCGGCATGGTGTACAAGGCGGTTGCCATCGCACGGCACTCGGGCACGTTCGAGCCGGTGGTACCTGTCCACAAGGAATCAGAGGGCAAGGCCACCCGTGGCGGCGTGGTGCGGCCCTACCGGGTGGTGCGCGATGGCGAGGCCACCTCGGAGACGCTTGTCGAGCAGGATCGTCCTGGTCCTACCAACAGCCGGCCGCTGCACGTTCCGTTGCTGCGATCCGGACGGGCGGCCTATCCGTACACGCTCGCCCAGGATCGTGTCTTCCACCAGCGGGTCCGGGCTGAGCTGCCCGAATCGATGCGCCGCCTCGAAGGCGCCCCAGCGTTCGAGGCGCAAGTGGTTGCCGAGCCGGACTCGAACGGCTTCAGCCTGAGCTGAGCGCCTGGCTGCGGCCTGTGCTGTTGAGGGTGCCGCAGCCTTGCGCTGGGCCGCTGGGCGCGGTTACTTGCCTGGCTGCGGCACCAGGCGCAGGTAGGGCAGCGGCGATTCCCAGCCGTCGGGGTACTTCTCGGCGGCTGCCTCGTTGGAGACGGCGGGAACGATGATGACGTTCTCGCCCTGCTGCCAGTTGGCCGGTGTGGCGACCTGCTCGGCGGCGGTGAGCTGGCACGAGTCGAGCAGGCGCAGGATCTCGGCGAAGTTGCGTCCGGTGGTCATCGGATAGGTGAGCGACGCCTTGATCTTCTTGTCCGGGCCGATGATGAACACGGTTCGGGCCGTGGCGTTGTCGGCCGCGGTGCGTCCCTCCGACGTATCACCGGCGTCGGCCGGAAGCATGTCGTAGAGCTTGACGACGTTCAGTTCGGGATCGCCGATGAGCGGGTAGTTGGCCTCGTGGCCCGTCGCGGAGGCGATGTCTGCCTTCCAGGCCACGTGGTCGCTCACGCCGTCGACGCTGATGCCGATGATCTTGCAGTTGCGTGCGGCGAATTCATCGGCCAGCGCCGCAACGGCGCCCAACTCGGTGGTGCAGACCGGGGTGAAGTCCTTGGGATGGGAGAAGAGCAGCGCCCAGCCGTCGCCGATCCAATCGTGGAAGCTGATCTCGCCGGCGGTGGTGTCGGCAGTGAAATCAGGAGCGGTGTCGTTGAGACGCAGTGCCATATTCGTCCTCCTTACGATGCGGCCAGTGCGGCGGTGCGTGAGCCGGCACAGCCCGTCCAGCGGAGGATAGCCGCATTTGACGATAAATCCGACCTGATTAGTCAGGAATTAGCCCACCGGTTGGATGCGGCAGTTTGCAGCCCTTGATCGGGTGCCGGGTTTCAGCAGCAATCGCGGATCGGGGTGCCGTCGACGTGGTGGTAGTGGAACTTCGAGGCCTCGTTGAGCGCACGGTCGCCGGTCGGCGCCCGAGAAGTCTCGAACACCCCGGCGGCGGCGCCCAATTCCAGCGCCCGTTCCACGTTGACCACCCGAGGCCCGCTGCGCTGCACATCGGCAATCGCTGACGCACCGGGGCCGATCGTGCGCTCACGGTCACCGTCGAGCGACAGCACCGTCGGACCCCCGAGCTCCACGGCTTCCCCCAGATCGACGCGGCGGTGATCGATGACCGGAACCGTCCGGTACAGCCCCGGTGCCAGCGCCACTCGCATCGGGCGCCCGCCCGGTCCGCACTCCACCAGCACGCCTGCATCGTCGTCGAATGAGCACGGCTGCAGCAGCCCCGCGAGCGAACTGAGCCCGATGCTCGCGGGATGGGCACGCGACACGAGCACCTGCCGCAGCCGCGCCCCGTCCGCCGGCATGCGGTTGCCGACGAAATCGTCGGCAATCGTGACCGTGTCGACCAGAGCGATCTCGGTCCACGCCCCCGCCGGCTGCCCATTGCGCGATGTGCCGTCTTGCGATGTCACGGTGATCAGCTTTGAGCGGGGCGCACACGCCTCGGCATCCACCACGCCGGTTGCCATGAGCCCCGCCGCGGCACCGGCCACGGTGGGCTCGGTGAGGCTGGGGAACACGTTGTTGGTGCCGGTGGACATGGGCACGAGCGTTGCTTCGGGCCAGACGCCGGCGATCGTGCGGTTGGTGCCGTCGCCACCCAGCGTCACCAGCACGCTCACGTCCCGAGCTCGCATGGCTTCCACGGCACGGATCGTGTCGGTGGGTGACACGGTCGCCCCCACGTCCACGATCTCGATCTCGGCGTCGATGCGAAGGTCGGTGAGCGCACCCGTGGCGATGCCGAACGGTTCTGCCATGGCCACAATCCGCGTGGCTCCCGCGGTCACAGCGCCGATGACTGCACGGGCGATCCGGTTGCGCTTGTCCTCGGTAGTCGACACTGCGCCGCGCGCCGCCACCCGGCGAACATCGCGCCCCGAGACCGGGTTGGCGATGATGCCCACCGTGCCGTCGGGGGAGATGCGGCCGGCGCGAGAGTCGCTCGGTCTCGACGTGGATCCGGCCATCGCCCGCCGACGCTAACCAGCGGCGCGCGTGCCTGCGGCGCGGCGCTCTCAACTGTTGTACTTGGGACATGGCCGGCCCGATGACGAGGGAGAATCCCCATCCGCCCGCGCAGCACGCCTGGTCGCCCGCGGCCCTGACCATCGCCGGGGCGGATTCGTCCGGCGGGGCCGGTCTTGCGGCCGACCTGCGGGCGTTTGCGGCATGCGGCGTGCACGGGACATTCGCTCTCACGCTGGTGTCGGCACAGAACACTGCAGAGTTCCGGGCCGCGCAGCCCGTCGACGCCGAGCTGGTGGCCGCACAGATTCGCGCAGTGCTCGACGACATGCCCATTGCCGCTTCCAAGACGGGCCTGCTGCTCACGGCGGAGACCGTCGCGGCGGTGGCCTCGGTGGCTGCCCGCCGGCTTCCCCAGTTGGTGGTGGACCCGGTGCTGGTCGATGGGGCCGGCGAGCCCCTGCTCAGCGCTGAGACCGAACGATCGGTTGCGACGCGCCTGCTGCCGAGCGCCCGCGTTGTGACACCCAACCACCTCGAGGCAGGTCGACTGGTGGGCAGAAACCTGGGCGACGAGGTCGAAGCGTGGATCGAAGCGGCCCGCGAGCTCGCTGCCACCGGCCCCGAGGCCGTGGTGATCACCGGCGGTCGACTCCTGATCGGTGAAACGATCACCGATGTCGTGGTCCGCGACGGCAGCGTCCGGCTGCTGTCGGCGCCGCGCATCGAGACCCGCAACGTCCGCGGGTCGGGCGACGTCTTCTCAGCAGCCATATGCGCGGAGCTGGCCAAGGGCTCCAGTGTGGACTCAGCGATTGACCGTGCTCACGGCCTGACGGCGCGCGCCATCTCGGCGGGCGCAGATCGCCTGCTCGGCAGCGGTCGCGGGCCGGTCGACCCGCTCTGCCTCTGAGACCAGAGGCTGGGCCGGCCTGCGGGCTCCTGCATACACTTCAAACGCCGCAGGTGGTGTCCACGCTGAACGCACCTCGGCAGTGACGAGGCTGCGGATCTCAGGAGGCCACCGGTGACACGCGAGCGCTGGCAAGCAGAGTTCGAGGCCACCCCGGTGCGCGACGCCGACTTCGAGACGATGAGCGGCCTTGAGCTGGAGCCGCTGTACGCGCCCGGCAACGGCGAACCCGGTACCGACGTCAGCTGGCCCGGCCAGTATCCGTATACGCGCGGCGTCCACGCCAGCGGCTATCGCGGCCGCCTGTGGACGATGCGCATGTTCGCCGGCTTCGGAACGCCCGAAGACACCAACAAGCGCTTCCACGAGATCCTCGAAGCAGGCGGCGGCGGTTTGTCGACTGCATTTGACATGCCCACGCTGATGGGCCTCGACTCCGACGACGTCATGTCGCTGGGCGAGGTGGGGCGCTGCGGTGTCGCCGTCGACTCGATCGAAGACATGGCAACGCTGTACAGCGGCATCGACCTCGAAGCGACCACCACGTCGATGACCATCAACGCACCGGCCGCGACGATCTGGGCGATGTTCGTGGCAAACGCCGAAGAGCACGGTGCGCATCGCAGCAAGCTCGGCGGCACGCTGCAGAACGACATTCTCAAGGAGTACCAAGCTCAAAAGGAATGGGTGTACCCGCCGCGGCCTTCGATGCGACTCGTCGCCGACACCATCGAGTTCGCCACCACCGAGATGCCCCGGTGGAACTCGGTGTCGATCAGCGGCTACCACATTCGCGAGGCGGGTTCGACGGCCGCGCAGGAGCTCGCATTCACCCTGGCCAACGGATTCGCGTATGTCGAGTCCGCTGCGGGGCGGGGGCTGCCCACCGACGAGTTCGCGCCCCGCCTGAGCTTTTTCTTCAACGCCCACATCGACTTCTTCGAGGAGATCGCCAAGTACCGGGCGGCCCGCCGCATCTGGGCTCGCTGGATGCGCGACCGGTACGGCGCGCAGAGCGAGCGATCGATGATGCTGCGCTTTCACACGCAGACGGCCGGGGTCTCGCTCACCGCGCAGCAGCCGGAGATCAACATCGCGCGCACAGCCATCGAAGCGCTCGCCGGTGTGCTCGGCGGCACCCAGAGCCTGCACACCAACTCGATGGATGAGGCGCTGGCCCTGCCGACCGACAAGGCCGCCCGCATCGCGCTGCGGACACAGCAGATCATCGCCCACGAGACCGGTGCGGCGAACGTCATCGATCCCCTCGGCGGCAGCTGGTTCATCGAGGAGCTGACCGACAAGCTCGAAGCCGAAGCTGAGGAGATGTTCGCTCACATCGACGCGGCCGGTGACGGCTCCATGCTCGAGGGTGCATTCCGCCTGATCGACGAGGGCTGGTACCAGTCGGGGATCGCTGATGCGGCGTATGAATTCGAGAAGAAGGTGAACGCAGGCCGCCGGGTCGTGGTGGGTGCCAGCGCCTTCACCGAGGGCAGCGAGGACGACGAGATCGACCTGCTGAAGATCACCAACGACGACGAGCAGCGCCAGATCAAGCGGCTGGCCCAGGTCCGGGCCGACCGCAGCCAGGCTGCCGTTGATGAGGCGTTGACGTCGCTTCGCCGGGCAGCGGAAACCGACGCCAACCTCATGCCGCACCTCATTGACACAGTGCGGACGCGGGCCACCGTGGGTGAGGTAACCAACGCCTTGGCCGACGTGTTCGGGCGGTACACCGAGCGGCCCTTCATCTGATCGGCATTCGAATTCGCGTGCAGCGAGAGGCCGTCCGGACGGCACGGATGACCTGCAATTTCGCTGGCTGTGAGAAGTGCGGGCCGCGACGTGGCGTTGGGCTATTGTCCCGTCATTCCTACCCGGAGGCCCGCGACTTGACCAGACCGCTCGCGCCGGAGACAGCCTGTGCGCGGGGGCAGCGGACAGGTGTGCATCGCATCGGCCGATGGGGCTGGATCGCTGTTTCGGCGGTGTTGACGGCAACCGTGCTCGCGGCCTGCGGCGGCGGTACAGACCAGTCGCAGGTCGAGCGCGAGGTGCAGGATTACCTGCAGAGCGTGGTGGCACCTGCCGAGATCACCGACATCGACTGCCCCGAGGACGCACCCATCAGGCCAGGTTCGACATTCCTGTGCGATGGCCTCGTTGAGGGTGCGTTCTACGAGGCGCAGGTGACGATCATCGACGAACAGGGCCGCCGCGAGATTCGACCCCGTCAGGCGGTGATGCAGACCAATGCCACCGAGACAGCGCTCGGTGCCGAAGCGGCTGCCGCGCTGGGATTCGGTGTCCAAGCCGATTGCGGCGACGACCAGTACCTGGTGGTTTCGGTCGGCCATACGTTTCTGTGCACGCTCGAGCGTTCCGACACAGGGGCGACACAGGACATTGAGGTCGAGGTACAGAACGAGATCGGTGCCATCGAGTGGAGGCTGAAGGGCTAGGCCCAGCGCATGCCACGTCACCGTTATGACGCGATGGGCAACCTGCGTCCGCTGCGCCAGCGCCAGCCGGGGCTGTGGTGGACCGCAGTCCTTGTCGTTGCTGCGATGCTGTTGACCGGCTTCGCCGCGATCACGTCGGTGCTGTAGTCAGGCGCGCACATCCACAGACGCGCCGTCAGGCGCGCACATTCACAGACGCGCCGTCAGGCGCGCACATCCACCACGGTGCGCCCTTGCACCTCACCGGCCAGGATCTTCGGTCCCAGCGCGGCCAGATCGCCGAGACCCACCGTCGTGGCCATCGAGGCCAGCAGATCCCGATCCACCAGCTCGTCCAGTCGTTGCCACGCCGCAGCGCGCGGCTCGGAGGGACACATCACCGAGTCGATGCCGAGCAGGTTGACGCCGCGCAGCAGGAAGGGGATGACGGTGGTGTCGAGCCCGTTGCCCCCGGCCAGGCCGCACGCCGCCACGCTCGACCCGTATGACATCTGGGTCAGCACGTTCGCCAGCGTGGTCCCGCCGACGGCGTCCACGCAGCCGCCGAATCGCTCACTGCCGAGGGGCCGTCCCGGGGGCTCCGACAACTCCGCCCGGTCGATGATCTCAGAGGCGCCGAGGTTGCGCAGGTAGTCGGCGGTCTGCGGCCTGCCGGTGGAGGCGGCGACCTCATGGCCGGCCGCCGCCAGCAGGTGCACCGCCACGCTGCCGACACCGCCGGCAGCACCGGTCACCAGTACCGGGCCCGACCCGATGCCGTGATCTTCCAAGGCTTGGGCGGCGAGCATCGAGGTGAACCCGGCCGTGCCGATCGTCATCGCGTCAAACGTCGACAGCCCGTCAGGCAGCCGGATCAGCCAGTCGCCGCTCACCCGCGCCCGCTCGGCATATCCGCCCCAGTGGGTCTCGCCGACTCGCCAGCCGGTCAGCACCACCCGATCCCCCGGAGCGAAGCGGCTGTCGTCGGATGACTCGACGACGCCCGCGAAGTCGATACCTCCCACGTGCGGGTACGTGCGGACAAGTCGCCCAATCCCGCCCAGGATCATCCCGTCCTTGTAGTTCAGAGTGCTGTATTCCACGGCAACGGTGACGTCCCCGTCCGGCAGCCGACTGTCGTCAATGTCGGCCATCTCGGCCGAGACGGCGCGGTCCTGTTCGTGCAGCAGCAATGCGCGGAAGGTCATGGAAGTCCCCTTTGTTGCGGGCCGCCCTCGACCTGAGAGGCCCAGCGAGCGCGCGGGACACTACTGCCAGGCTGTGGGGCAACGCCGTGCCGAGCCTCTACGGACCCGCCGGGCGTCGTCAGTAGGCTGCCGACATGGCCCTGAGCGACCCGATGGCTCCCGCTGACGCAGTGCGCGAGTCGATGATGGAGACGCGGCGCGAGACCTTCGACGTCACGCCGGCCGCACTCGAGAAGGTGGTCGAACTGCGCAACAGCGAAGTCGACGGCGATCAGCTGGCGCTTCGTATCGAGGTGACCGGCGCCCAAGGCGTCGACTACACCTACGACCTCGCCTTCGAGTTGCTGGCCGAGGCCGACGCTGCCGATGTGCCGTTCGCAGTGGGAGGCGGCCTGACGGTGCTGATTCCCGATCGCGACGTGCCCAAGCTCGACGGCGCCTCGTTGGACCTGCCGTCCAGCCCGAACCAGCCGGGCCTCGTGCTGCGCAACCCGAACCGCCCCGACCTCGGCCCCAACGCCCAGCTCGACCTCGACGGGACGGTGGAGGACAACGTCCGCGAGGTGCTCACCAAGCGGATCAACCCCTCGATTGCCGCGCACGGCGGGTTCGCCGAGCTGGTGTCGGTGGAGGGCGACACGGTTGTGGTCAAGCTTGGCGGCGGCTGCCAAGGCTGCGGCATGGCGAATGCCACGGTCACCGCGGGCATCGAGCGCACCCTGCGAGAGCTGATCCCCGAAGTCGAGCGGGTCGTCGACCTCACCGACCACGCCTCGGGCGAGAACCCCTACTTCACCTAGCCCCCAGTCGTCACGCTGCAATGGCAGAAGCCGAGAGAGCGCATCGCTGGTCGCCGATCACAGACTTGGCGGCGTCAGACTTCGATCTCGATCGGGCTGAATTACTCTCGCTCTCCGGCGTGTGGGACGACGTCAGGAGCGAATTGCCCGTCGATCAAGTCGACGCCTTCAACGAGCGACTCAAGCGCGAGTGGGCCATCGAGACGGGGCTGATCGAGCGCGTGTACACCTTCGACGCAGGCATCACCCAACTGCTGATCGAGCAGGGCATCGACGCCTCGCTCATACCCCACGACGCCACCGACAAGGCACCGCAGGTCGTGGCGGGGATCATCGCCGATCAGGCGCAAGCGGTGGACTTCTTGTTCGACTTCGTCGCCCAGCAACGGCGCCTGTCATCGTCGTACATCAAGGAACTGCACGCCTTGATGACGCGCAAGCAGCCCACAGCGTCCGGCATCGACCAGTTCGGCAGGACTGTCGAAGTGCCGCTCGCCCACGGCGAGTACAAGCTGCACCCGAACAACCCCACGCAGCCCGACGGTCGGGTCTTCGAGTACTGCCCGCCCGAGCAGGTGTCTGCCGAGATGGACCGACTGGTCGGCATGCATCTTGCACATGCAGCAGACGGTGTCGCTGCCGAGCTCGAAGCTGCCTGGCTGCATCACCGGTTCACTCAGATCCACCCTTTTCAGGACGGAAACGGCCGAGTAGCCCGCGCGCTCGCATCGCTGGTGCTGATCCGCGAGGGCTGGTTTCCGCTGGTCATCGCCAGTTCGGACCGGGTGAGATATCTCGACAGCCTCAAGGTCGCCGATGCCGGCGATCTCCGACCGCTCGCTGCGCAGTTCGCCGCCGTGCAGCGCATGTGGTTCCGCAAAGCGATCGGCATTGGTGAACCGGTGCGGCAGGCCGCGGAGCGCACAGATCAGATGATCACGGCCATCGGCGAGCAGTTCCGCGAGCGGCGGGTGCAGACGCTCATCGACATGGATCAGGCCAAGGAGACAACGAGCATCTTGAGCCGGTCGGCTCTGTCCAAGCTCCGTGCGCTCTGCAACGACATCTCTGCCGCAATCGGCGCCGACGATGAGGTTCGGCGCGTGTTTGTCGACTATGGCCGCGACGACGACCGTGATCGTCGCTCATGGCACCGCTACCAAGTAGTCGAGACCGCCCGGCGCGCCAACCTCGACTATTGGGCGAACCCGCGCGAGCTGCATTCGTGGGTGCGTATCGGGCTGATGACCGAGAGCGGGCGATCTGAGATATTGCTGTCGCTGCACGCTCTCAATCGTGAGTTCCGCGGGCTGGTGGGTGCCTCGATGTGCCTGTATCGCAGACAGAAGGGGGACGACTTGGAGCATCAGATCATCGAGCTCGAGCCGGTGTGCGCCGAGCTGTTCCAGTTCAACTACAGGGAGGCCGCGGCATCGGTGGAGCGCCGTTTCGACGGTTGGCTCGAAGAATCGCTGCTGCGCGGCCTCGACCAGTGGCGCCGAGGCGAATAGCTGTGAGTGTGATTCTTACCGATCAGGGCGAGATCGAAGCGCCCGCACGGGCGCTGATCATCGTGGCCCATCCCGACGACATCGACTTCGGGATGGCGGGAACCGTTGCGGCGCTGACATCGGCCGGCTGTCATGTGGCGTACTGCCTGGCAACGAGCGGGGAAGCAGGCGGCGACGATCTCAAGCACCCGCCCGAGGAGCTGGCGGCGATGCGGCAGGCCGAGCAGACCGCGGCGGCAGCGAAGGTGGGTGTGAGCGAGCTGCACTGGCTCGGTCACCCCGACGGCATGGTGGTGGCCGACTTGGCACTGCGGCGCGACATCGCAAGGGTGATTCGCATCTCGCGCCCCGATGTGGTGCTGTGTCAGACGACCGTGCCTGATTGGGACCGCATCTACATCTCTCATCCCGATCATCTGGCTACTGCCACGGCGGCGCTGGCAGCGGTCTATCCCGACTCCCGGAACCCCCGCACATTTCCCGAACTGCTCGGCGAGGGTCATCAGCCGCACACGGTGCAGGAGCTGTGGCTGATAGGCGCCGACCCGAATCGCTATATCGACATCACCGACACGTTCGCTTGCAAGGTGGCGGCATTGCGCGAGCACCGCAGTCAGACCGAGCACATGGAAGACCTCGACGGCAGGTTGCGCGAGTGGAGCACCGAGACGGCCCGAGCCGGCGGGCTGGCGCCGGGCAGGCTTGCCGAAGCCTTCCGCGTCGTGCCGGCCGTGTAGCAACCAGCGCGGCGTACAGACTCCGACACGCGAGGTCGAACGTCTGCCTCGCACTCGTCGCTGGTTGCCGCGCTGGTTGCGGCTGTGATGGCTGCTCTTGTCACAGGGGGTAGCTACGTTCTGTGCCGTGCGCGCAGCGGCTGACGCTCTACCGAACCGCTGGCGGCTCGAACGCGCGGGAATCATCAACGTCTACCAGTACGGCAACGAGGTTCTCGACTTTCGAGGCGGCCGGCTGCTTCTGCGCGGCGTCAATGGCTCAGGCAAGTCGACAGCGATGAACATGCTGTTGCCGTTCCTGCTCACGGCCAGCCAGCGCAATATCGACGCAGCCCGCGAGCAGAGCGGTCTGCTGCGGTCATGGATGCTCGACGGCCGCGACGACGCCCAGCCGGTGGGCTACCTGTGGATCGAGTTCCGGCGCGGCGATGAGTTCTTCGTGTGCGGGTGCGGCATCAAGGCCAATCGGCAGGCCGACAACGTCTCCACTTGGTGGTTTGCGACATCGAGACGACCGGGCATTGACTTCGACCTCGTCGTCGGGGGAGTGCCGCTGTCGGCAGACGCACTGCGCGACCGTCTCGGCGGCGACCCTGTGTTTGCCCAGCGCGACCGGCGGGAATACCGGAGCTTCATCGAGCAGCGCCTGTTTGGCGGCGCGAGCCTGGACCAGCACATCCGGCTGATCGACAAGGTCCGCAACCCGCGCGTCGGGGACCGGATCGATGTCGAACTGCCACTCGACCTCGCCGATGCGTTGCCGCAGCTCTCCGAGCAGGCGCTCAGCGACGCGGCAGCCCCGCTCGACGACCTCGAAGATCACCGCCGCAATGTGGCTGAACTCGAACGGACGGTCAGTGCCGTCAGCGGGCTGCTCGATCGATACCGCGCCTACTGCGCCAGCGATCTGGGCCAGCGAACGGAGCGCGGTCGCGGGCTGCTCGCTGAGTCGCGACGCTGTCGTCGCGAGGAAGCTGCTGCGCGTACCGCCGTTGGCACCGCCGATGAGGATGTGGAGCGGCTCCATGCCCAGATCGCGGACGAGGAGCGCAGCGCCGTGCGGCTGCGCAGCGAGATCTCGGCAATCGAGGAGTCGCGGGCCTACCAGGACGGTCGTCAGCTCGACAGCGTTCGCGAACTGGTCGGCAACCTCAACCGGCAGCAGGACGAGGCGACGCGCAGCCTCGAAGGCGCGCAGGGGCGGGTGCGGCGCTCGGCCGAGCATCTGGTGGCCGCGGCCGGCCGCAGCAACAGCGATCTCTCGAAGCTGAACGCCGATCTGGCCCAGGCCGATCAGCTGGCGGCCCGATGCGGGGTCACTGAGCGCCCGCCGACGGCGTTGGACTGTGACCGCCTCCGGATTGACGACCTCGACATCTCCGTGCCTGAGATGTTCGATCCCAGCGTCGCCAAGCGCCGGCTGGACAGGTCGGCGGCGGGAGTGCTGCAGCGCCGGGGTGACATCGGCCAGGTCGCCGAAGCGTGCTCTCGACGCGATCAGGCCGAGGCGCAGTTCGAACGAGCGACTGATGCGCTTCAAGCCGCGGCAAGCGCCAAGCAAAGGGCCGCTGAGCAGCACGCGCAACGGCAGGACGCCTTGAGGGCGGTCCAGCGTGACTGGGCAGGGGACATCGGGAGATGGGCGTCGGCGGCGGTGACGCTGTGCGAGTCGGTCGGCGCACCGGCCGCTGTCGCTGCAGAGGCGACAGAACGTATGGACACGCCAGCGAGCGACATCACGCAGGCGACGGCGTGGCGGGCGGATCTGCTGGGTGAGTTCGAGTCCGCCGTTGCAGCGCAGACCGCCCAGGTGGCTGACGGCGGCCAAGCCCTCGAACGCGCTCGCGAGGCTGCGAGCGACCAGCAGGCTGTGCTCGACCAGCTCATGAGCATGGCCGAGCCTGAGTCACCTCGGCTCGACTGGCAGATTCCCGCCGACCACTGCTTCGCCGACTTGGTGGACTTCGTGCCCGGGCTCGATGTGGCGGAGCGGGCGGGCGTCGAAGCAGCGCTCGAGGCCTCGGGTGTACTGACGGCACGGGTACGTGCCGACAACCTGCTGGAGCTCGCAAGCGGCGAGCTCATTGCAGTTGCCGCATCGCCTGTCGAGCAGCCTCTCAGCAGCTTGCTGCGTCCGGCGATTCCAGCAGAGTCGGCAAACGAAGTGGACGAGAGCCTCGTAGCCCGACTGCTCGGCTCGATCAGTTGCGATCTCGGTGGACAGGGTGCTGCCGCCGCTTCTGACGGGTCATTCCAATCGGGGCTGCTGCGGGGGCGGCATGCCAAGGAGTGCGCGGAGTTCATCGGTGCGGCAGCCCGGCGAGAAGCCCTGGAACGAAGGCGGGCCGAAGCACAGCGCGAACTGGAGGCGCTCCGAGAGCAGGAGCGATGGGCGGCGGCCGTGCTCGCGCACCAGGAGCATGCGCTCGAAGCCTTGCACCGTCACCGCGCTGAGCTGCCGGACACCGGCGCTATCGAGCGCGCCGCGGGTGCTGCCGAGACAGCGGCGAGCGAACTGGCGGCGGCCGAGTCCCGGCACAGTGACGCGGCCGACCGGGCGACACAAGCCGAGCGTGCTGTCAACGAGGCTGACGACGCCTTGCGCCGCACAGCCACGACGCTGTCGCTGCCGCGAGATCGCTCCGGTTTGGACCGGCTCAACGTCGATCTGACCGAGTTCGAGCGGCAGGTGGACCGCTGCGCCGCCGGGCTCACCACACTGCAACGGTCCGTCCAAGAGTGTGAGCGGCTCGTTGTGCAGTACCGCAGCGATGTCGCTCAGCGGGACGAGGCGAGCACCCGGATGGCGCAAACCCAGTCGCGACGCGACCAGGAACAGGCCAGACTCGACATGCTGGAGAGGACAGTCGGCGCCGACTACCGACGTGTCCGCGCGGAGCGTGACCGGCTCGTCGCTGACCTCGAGAATGTCGAGCGCCGCCTGCCGGCGACGCGCGAGCAGAAGGAACGCGCCATCGAACGCCGAGCCTCGGCGCGCGCCCGCGCACAGCAAACGCAACGAGCGGCGTCAGGCGTCGAGCAATCGTGCGAGGCCTACCGGGTCGAGCTCGACGACGTCCTCAGAGCATCGGGCTACCTCGACGCGCTCGTGAGCGATGAGGAGGCTGTGCCCGCCGCTTCGGACAGCGGGGGTTCGACGGGCCTGGGGGCGCTGCTCGATGAGCTCGGCACGCTCACGCCAGCGGAGACCGAGGCTGCGGCCGGCGAGGCTGCGGTCAGCGCCGACGGCGTCCGCCAGTCGCTGCTGCAGCGCCGCGACTCGCTGGGCGCGGGATGGGACGCGGTTGCGCTCCAGCCTGATCCGAGCAGACCGCTGATCGTGGAGGTCACGGGGCCACCTGGCACTGCAACCCTGCCTGCTGCACTGCGGGCTGCGACAGATCAGCACCGCCAGCTCGCCGGATTGCTTGATAGCAAGCAGCAAGATGCGCTGCGAGAGCTCCTGCAAGGTCTGATCGCCAAGGAGATCGCGCAGAAGATGCACGATGCAGGGCGCTTGATCGAGCTGACCAATGGTCGGCTCCGGTCGGTGGCCACCGCGCACCGGGTAGGCGTACGCCTGCGGTGGCGACGCTCGCCCGAGCTCGACGACCCGACGGCGCGGATGGTCGATCTGCTAGCGAAGCCGCCAGACCTTCGCACGCCCGACGAGAACAGCGAAGTTCGCGACGCGCTGACGCAGCGGCTGGACACGGCGCGTGCCGATGAGCCCGACGCGCCCTACCGGCATCTCATCGCCGAGACGCTCGACTACAAGAGGTGGCACGACCTCGATGTCATGGTGACGCGCCCCGAAGCGCCCGAGCGCAAGCTCAGCCGGCGGACGCCGCTCTCGGAGGGCGAGAAGAAGCTCGTTACCTACCTGCCGCTGTTCGTCGCGGTGGCTGCGTCGTATGACGCTCTCGCTGAAGCGGGCGCTCAGCCCGGCAGCGAATCGCCGGGAATCGCCCGGTTCGTGCTGCTCGACGATGCGTTCGCCAAAGTCTCCGCCGACAATCACGCCAGCCTGTTCGGACTGCTCGTCGCGCTGGATCTCGACTTCATCGCCACCAGCGAACGGCTGTGGGGCGATCACCGGACCGTTCCCGAGATGTCCATCGTCGAGATCGTGCGCGATGTCGGCCTGAAGTCGATCCTGCTCGATCGCTACAGCTGGCAGGGCGACACGCTCGAACCCGTCGCCACTCGATGACCGAGACCACGTCCGGCCCGAGCGATGCGTCGCCTCTGGCAAGCGGCGCGTCTGACACGGAGCGCGTCCGCCACCTGTTCCGCTACCTCGGCGGCGAGGAATGGGCGGAGTACCGGGCCATCCTCGCCGTCTTCGCGGGCACCTTCTTCACCGAATTCAGCCCCGAAGAGGTGCAGGCTCGCTTGACGGGAACGCAGTTGAGCGCCGATGTGGTGAAGGACCGTCTCGACCGCCTCCGCCGGTGGGGCAACCTGACGGTCTCCACCGATGCCGGCAACCCGACCAGCCTGGAGGACTACAACCGCAGGCGCCATCGCTACCTGATCACCAGCGCAGGCCAGCAGGTCTTCGATCTCACAGAGCGCCTGCTTGCCAGCATCGACGAGGTCGCCGACCCTCAAGCCGGCCGGCTGAGCGACCTGGCAGACCGGCTGCACCTGCTCGCCGACCATGCGTCGAGTGGCTTTCGCGACGTCAGCACCCACGACATCACTGCTGCGGCGCGGGCGGTCTTCGACACGCACGAACGATTCGCGGAGGAGCTGACCGGATTCTTCAGGCAGCTCGCCCAATGGCAGAGCCGGTATGACCTGAGCGCTGACGAGGTGCAGCTGCTCGCGACTGTCATCGTCGGCTACGTCAGCGAGCAGCTCGCTCAGATCGAACGACTGCAACGGCCGATCGCCCGCAGCCTGGACCAGATCATGCCGCACCTCGACCGGCTGCTTTCGAGAGTCGATGCGGGCCTGGCGGAACGCGTCGACGAAGCGGGCCTCGCCGACAGGTTCTCGGCCCGCCGCTCTCGCGGCTCCGAACGCGACGACTGGCATCTGCTGAGCCGTTGGTTCAGCGACACCCCCGGGCGCCCCGCCCGCCTGAGCCAGCTCACCGACCAGGCGCTGGCGGCGGTGCGCACGCTGACCGCCAACCTCAGCCGGCTCTCGCGACTGGGCACGGCAATGACGTCGCGGCGAGCCGACTTCCTGCGGCTGGCCGGCTTTCTCGACGCAACCACGGCGCCGTCGGATGCTCATGACCTCGTCGCAGCGGCCCTCGGCCTCGGGTCGTGCCGCCACTCCGGCACGCTCGCTG
Organism: Acidimicrobiia bacterium; assembly: GCA_022827265.1. Classification (GTDB taxonomy): domain Bacteria; phylum Actinomycetota; class Acidimicrobiia; order Acidimicrobiales; family Poriferisodalaceae; genus Poriferisodalis. The sequence goes on from JAJDTF010000052.1 coordinate 16,277, forward strand.
TCGATGCCGACGATCCGGTGCCGACCGTCACGCCGTGGGCGAGCGCCCCACGGGCGTCGGTACCGGTCTCATTGCGCGAACGAGGCGAGCGGACGCAACGGGGTCACACGACGCCGCTGCGCGACCGCGCCAGCGAGCAGCGAACCATCCGGGAACGCCTCGACCGCGAGCGCGTCGAGCGCCATGCAGCGGCCCGCGAGCTGCTCTCGGGCGCAGACGAGACAGGCCTGGTCGACGGAGCACGGCTGTCGACGGCTGCGTTCGGGCTGCTTCGGGAGCTCATCGGTCTGTGCGGGCACCAGGCTGCAGGTGATGCCGGAACCCGGGTGGCGAGCGCCGCGGGCCTTCGTTGTGAGCTACGGCGCGACGGTTTCGCGGAGACCGTCGTCAGCTGCCCCGAAGGACGGTTCTGGCTGCACGGCCTGACGGTCTCGGTTGCCGAGATCGCGGGCGGAGTGAGACGAGCGGCCGGGCCGGCGACGGCAGCGCCGTTGCCGGACGAGTCGGCAGCATGAGCGCGACATCCGATGTCGACCTGCGCGCAGGGGAGCTGCGCGAGGCAGCGAGATGTCTGGTCGCACAGCCGCTGGTTGCGGCCGAGCACCACGATGAGGAGTTCGTGCTGATCCGGCGTCACCGCCAGCAGCTTGATCAGTGGTTCACACAGCGGTTCGGTTACCGGTTGCAGGTGACGGCTGACACTGCCAGGCTCGTCAAGACCACCTCCATCGTGCGGAATCGTCCGCTCTGGACGGCCACGGTGCAGCCACGCCCGTTCGGCATCTCGGAGTACCTGACGCTGGCGCTCGTGCTGGCAGCAGTGGTGTCAGGCCCCAGCGTCATCAGCTTGCGCGATCTGATCGAGGAGGTGCGCGGCGCGGCGGCGGAAGCCGGCGTGCAGGTCGGCATCGAGCCGTCAGATCGGCGGGCGCTGGTGACGGCTCTGCGCTGGATGATCGCCCATGGTCTCGCGACCGAGCTGCATGAACGCATCGACGAGTACGCGCATGACGCCGAGGCCGATGCAGTTCTCGCCATCCGGCCTGACCGCGTGGCGATGCTGCCGCTGCCGGTCTTGGCCCAGGCTGAGACTGCTGAACAATTGCTGGAGCGGTCCAGTGCCAGCGGCTCGGCACGGACATGGATGCGGGCGCGGATTCTCGAAGAACCGGTCGTGTATCGCAGCGACTTCGATGCCGATGAGTGGTCAGAGCTGCGGCGGCGCCTCGGTGAGGAAGCCGCATTCTTCGACGAGATGTTCGGCCTGCACATCGAGGCGCGGGCCGAAGGCGTCATGGCCGTCGACCCCGGCGGGGAACTGTCCGACGTGCGGTTTCCGCAGACAGGCACCGTCGGGCACGCAGCGTTGCTGCTCGCTGACAGACTTGCGCAGGGCAACGGAGCAGCGCTGGAACGGGATGCCGTCGTCGAGTTGGTCGCTGACCTTGCCGCGGAGCATCGCTCCTACTGGTCTCAGCTGGCCGACAACCCAGATCGGCTCACTGACGAGGCCCTCGCACTGCTCGCCGACCATCGGCTCGTGGAACTGGACGGCGACGAAGTCATCGTGCTGCCCGCAGCGGCGCGCTACGCCCTCGACGTCTCGCACGCAGAGGTGACCATGCTGTGAGCGAGCAGCCTGTCCCGGAATCCCTTGCCGATCCAGGTCTGACACCCGTGTGGAGTGCAGCCAGGCACCGTCTGGACCGCCGTGGAAGCTCTGTTCGAGGCACGATCCAGACGCCCCGCGTTGAGCAGCGCTGCGTGCCGGCCCTCGCAGCGCTGATCGGCCGTTCACCCACAGCGAGGCTTGATCTCGCGGACTTGGAGGCGGGTCTGGTGCGGCTGGGCGTCGGCAGCGATCTCGACACGGCGCTGGAGTTCCTCGGGTGCCCGCCCGATCCTGCGCTGCGCGAGCGGCGCGCAGCCCGTCGGATGGCGCAGCAGGCCCGCGCGGCGGTGGAATCGGAGCTGGAAGCCTGGCCTGAGTCGTGGGTTGCCGAGTGGGGCCACGACCTGCTCAAGTCTGGCCTGCTCAGTGGCCTCGATGCGCTCGCGGTCGAGTCACTGCTGGGAGACGTACGCATGCTCATCAGTGCCCGCGCTGGCTCGTCGAGCCAAACTGCCCTGCGCACGGAACTGGCGGCCCAGCTCTTCGGTTCCGCTCACGCGCTCGACTCCCAGACGAAGCTCGCCGCCGCTGCCGAGCGGGCGCTCCGGTACTTGATCGGCCACGGGGGCGAAGCCCTGGAGGGCCGAGCGCTCTGGGAAGCGGCGGGAATAGCAGCCGACTCGGTTTCCGCTCCGGTGCTCACATGGGGCTTGCGCCCGCTCGGCGCGTCGCCGCTGGCATCGATGCTCACCACTGCGACCGAGGCAACCCTGCCCGTCCATGTGAGCCTGCGGGCATTGCGAGCGCACCGGATCGACGTGACGGCGGGCACGCCGGTCCTGGTTGTCGAGAATCCGAGCGTGATCGAGCACGCCGCCGACAGGTCTGTCGCATTCGGGCTGGTCTGCACCAACGGCAACCCGACCGCAGCAGTCAACGAGCTCGTGGACCAGCTCGCTTCGACCGGGGCCGATCTGCATTACCACGGCGATCTTGATTCAGCGGGCATCGCCATCTGCCGGCGCATGCAACGGCGCGGGTGCATGCCATGGATGATGTCGGCAGATGACTATCTGGGGACCGTGCATCGCGCCGAAGCCCGCGGCGTGACGCTGCCTAGCGACGACTCCCACGCCGGGCCGACTCCGTGGGATCCCGCGCTGGAGAGCGCGTTCGACGAGTGCCGTCGCATCGTGCACGAGGAACTCGTGGCCGCTGACCTGCTGCGTGAGTTTGGTGCGCGTTCCGGACACTGAGTCATGGAACTGGAATTCGCAGAAGTTCATTTCGGCGAATTCCGTTGCCTCTGCAATTGACGGCACTATCAGGCAGACCCCAAGCGCTGCGCCGTAGGCTCCTGCGCTGGCTGACGGGTGCTCGGGCGAGGCCTCTGGCAACCCGGAGATGGCCTCAATCGGGACGATGGGAGACCGCATCATGGGACGAGGGATCATTGCGTACGGGGCGTATGTGCCGTATTGGCGGCTGGACCGCTCCAAGATCACCGCGGCGATGGGTGCCGGCGGCGGCCGTGGGCACCGAGCCGTGGCCAGCTACGACGAGGACACCACCACGATGGGTGTCGAGGCTGCGCGCAACGCACTGCGCGGCAACGACATCTTGCCCGACTCGGTTCTGTTCTCGACGGCCAATCCTGCATACATGGACAAGACGAACGCGTCTGCTATTCACGCAGCGCTGGACCTGCCCCAGTCCACCTGGGCGGTCGACGCCGGCGGCGCGCCGCGTTCGTCAGAAGCCATCTGGGCGCTCGCTGCGGCCAACCGGGGCACCAACCTGGCGGTCGCTGCGGATCTGCGCACCGGTCGCCCGACCAGTGGCGACGAGGCAGGCGGCGGCGACGGCGCAGCCGCCTTCGTATTCGGCGATGACGCCGTGTCACCGGTGCTGTGCGAGTGGCTCGGCGGGGCGGTTGCCACCGCTGAGTTCACCGACCGCTACCGCCAGCCGGGCGATGCGTACTCGCGCATCTGGGAGGAGCGGTTCGGCGAGCAGGTGTACCTGCCGCTTGCGAACGACGCCATCGAGCGAGCGCTGGCCGACGCCGGAGTCGGCCTCGACGGCATCGACAAGATCGCCATCGTGGGCCTGCACGCCCGTGCGGTACGCGGCCTGTCCCGCGTGGCAGGCGACAAGCTGGTCGGTGACCTGACCGGCGAGATCGGCAACACCGGCACGGCGCATGCGGCGATCGTGCTGGCAGCCGTGCTCGACGAGGCGGCGCCGGGCGAGACGATCCTGCTGGTCCATCTCGCTGACGGCGCCACGGCAGATGTGCTGCGGACTACCGACGCCATCGCCGACCATGCGCCATACGCGCCGGTGCGCGCCCAGATCGATCGGGGCAACGACGCGCTCGACTACAACAAGTTCCTGACGTGGCGCGGCTTCCTCGACCGCGAGCCGCCCCGCCGGCCCGACCCGGAGCGTCCCGGTGCACCGCCGGCATTCCGCTCCGAAGACTGGAAGTACGCCTTCGTCGGCTCACGCGACCGCAGCTCGGGCGCCATTCATCTGCCGCCGATGCGCGTGTCGATGGAAGGCGGCGCCGTCGATGACATGGAGCGCGTCCGCATGGCCGATGTGCCCGCCACGATCGCCACCTTCACGGTGGACCGGCTGGCGTTCTCGCTGTCGCCGCCCATGGTTGCCGTGGTCATCGACTACGACGGCGGCGGGCGCTTCCAGGCAGAGATGACCGACGTCGAACCCGACGAGGTGCGCATTGGCGACCGTGTCGAGATGACGTTCCGCCGCCTGTACAGCGCCGAGGGAATCCACAACTACTTCTGGAAGGCTCGCCCGGCTGCGAGCTGACGCAGCAATGCTCGCGCTGCGGGAGCAGCGGCAGGCAAGCACAGTGGTCAGCGGCCATAATGTCAGTACCCAACCCACCACAAGGCAGGCACACATGAGTTCACATGGCATTCGCGACAAGGTCGCGATCGTCGGAATGGGTTGCACCCAGTTCGGCGAGCACTGGGATCGCAGCGTCGATGACATGCTCACCGACGCCGCACACGATGCGTACGCATCGGCGGGCGTCACCCAAGACGACATCGACGCCTTCTGGCTCGGCACGATGGGATCGGGCGTCTCCGGCCTGACGCTGTCGAAGCCGCTGCAGCTCGATTACAAGCCGGTGACCCGGCTCGAGAACATGTGCGCCACCGGTTCTGAGGCATTCCGCAACGCTGCCTATGCAGTCGCTTCGGGCGCCTACGACATGGTGATGGCGATCGGCGTGGAGAAGCTGAAGGACTCCGGCTACTCGGGTCTGACGGGCGCTCGCCCGCCCAGTGACGGCACCGATTCCACCATCACCGCACCGGCCACGTTCAGCCTGCTGGCACCGGCTTACGCCCACAAGTACGGGCTCGACGAGGACACCATGAAGGAAGTCCTCACCCGGATCGCCTGGAAGAACCACCGCAACGGTGCGCTGAATCCTCGGGCGCAGTTCCGCAAGGAAGTCGCCAAGGAAACCATCGCCGGCTCGCCGCTGATCGCTGGTCCGCTGGGCATCTTCGATTGCTCGGGCGTCAGCGACGGCTCGGCGGCGGCGGTCCTGGTACGGGCTGAGGATGCCCACAAGTACTGCGACAACCCGCTGTACATCAAGGCCCTCAGCTTTGCGTCGGGTCCGGCGACCGGTGCGCTCGACAGCACCTACGACTACACCACCTTCCGTGAGGTCGTAGCGTCGGCCACCGAGGCCTACAAGCAGGCCGGCATCACCGACCCGCGTTCACAGATCGCGATGGCCGAGGTGCACGACTGCTTCACGCCCACCGAGCTGGTGCTGATGGAGGACCTCGGCTTTGCCGAACGTGGCCTGGGCTGGAAGGAAGCCATGGCCGGCACGTTCGACCTCGATGGCGACCTCCCGGTCAATCCCGATGGCGGTCTGAAGAGCTTCGGCCACCCGATTGGTGCATCCGGCCTGCGGATGCTCTTCGAGTGCTGGTTGCAGCTGCGCGGTCAGGCCCCGCCTGAGCGGCAGATCCCTTCAGTCACCGAGCAGGGCAAGACGCTGGGGCTCACGCACAACCTGGGCGGGCAGCCTGGGGCAGCGGTGAGCTTCGTCTCGGTCGTCGGTTCTGAGCTGGGCTAACCCTCGCTGCACAATTCAACGCGTAGCGGCCCGGGGCATCTGCTCCGGGCCGTTTCGCGTCGCTAGGGCGTGATGCGGGCGAGGGTCGGCAAGCTCTATTGGTGGTTGCGAGTGAGTTGAGTGTAGACGGCTGCTGCTGGTTG
>JAJDTF010000032.1 GCA_022827265.1 Acidimicrobiia bacterium
CTTGGGGCGGCGAGCCCACCGCTCCAGCGTCTCACGCTCGTCGTCGTCGAGCACCACCCGCACCGCCGGACGTCCACGCCGAGCACCCATCACAGCCTCCGATCATCGCGAAGACCCCATGATGGCGCACCCCAAACAAAACGCGAGCAACTAACCGCTCAGGACACTAGGTGGGACGAAATCTCAACATTCGGCGCCATTCGTCTACCAGCATCGGCAATCTTTCGAGGACTTCACGTCCAAATAGAACTTCGTCGACGTAACCCATATGGAGGGCGTCGATCAGTCGGCACAAGTACGATCTACCAGATAGCCACCATGTTCGATGCGAATCCACGAACAGATAGTGCAGCACTCTCGCTTCGTGCGATTCGGCAAGGTTCTTGAGCTCCATACCGTCGAGCAGCGTTTCGTAGATGCCGCCGGCAACTCGGCTTCCGAACGTCGTCGTGTAGTAGTATTCCTTGATCTCCCAGATGGCGACAGGATTGATAGCTGATGGGCAGGCTCCGTCAACGCGTCGGGCCAAGGTTCGCAACAATCCAGATTCGTCGGTGAGTTTCGTCAGCTGCTTCGGATCGTAGTCGCAGTCGTCGCCTTCGAGTGCAGACTCGATCAGCATATTGATGAGGCCAGTGAAATATGGAGGTGCCTTTTTCGCGCCTCGCTGTTTGTTCATCGGCAGTGGGCATCTGGGCTGCAGTTCTTCGCGCTTCGCCTCAAACATGCGGCGTGCTTCATCTACGTCCATTAGTGAAGGACGCACGACAGAGTTCAGGACATTCGCGCGATGCTGGAAGTAAGACAGCAGCGTTTCCCCAAAGTCAGTTAAGCCGGTACTGCCTCGCACGCGTCCCGGTGGGATGCCCAGATCTGCAATTGTCTCGTCAAGATCCTGGACAGTTGGAGCCTTCACCATCGACTGGCCGCGAATTGAGTAGCCCTTGGCTTCCCCTACTGCCCGCACGTATGCCCAGAATGACTCGGGTTGGCCTTGGTAGCGCGCGTCGGGTTGCACAACTAGTACGTCAGCAGCAGACGATCCGTGATTACTTCTCGCTCAAGAGACTGTCCCGCCATCTGGAAGCGCTTGAGCATCGAACGGCCACAGTTCACAGGCACTTCGCGCGCGAATAACCCGGAGGGAAAATCGAATTCTATGACATTGCGCCCGGAGCCCTTGCTTCCATCGATGCTCAGAGCGACATACACGTCACGGCGCTTACAATCTTCGATGGCACCAATGAGATCAGCAAGATTGAATGCTTGTGCACCGTAGAGAATCCTCTGCGTATCGGAGTACGGAGGATCACAATAAACTAAATCGCCAGGCGCGGTGAGCGCCATAGTAGTCCTAAAGTCAAGATGTCTGAACCGAGTGCCTGACGTACGTTCTGACCAGATGGTGACGCGACGCGAGAATGACTCAGGACTGATTGGCGAATGAACGCCGCAGGGGGTCGACATATAGCCGTCCCGTCTGAACCGGATCACGCCACCATAACATGCCCTACTTAAGAACAACAGATCGGCAGCGTTAGGACATGAGTTATATGACGCTTGTACTTCTTCGTAGGCACTCTTCTTGCCGATCACCTGCATCCGTTCCCACCGTTCCCGGTACCACTCACGAAGAGTGTCGGGGCGGTTGTGCAGCATCATGAATATGCCGATGAGGGGTTCGTAGGCATCAGCAGCTACAGCACGTTCAGGCGCCAACGTCGCTAGAACGGCACCGCTGCCAAGAAACGGCTCAAAATACGTGCCGAAGCCAGTCGGAAAATTATCAATGATCTCGTGCGCAAACCGCTGCTTGTTGCCAATCCACTTCAGTAATTGCGTCTTGAACGGTGCCACAGACGGTCGCTGCTCGTCAGATGCAAGGAGCGACAGCTGTGACACGGAGCGAGCATAACCCTGCGGCTCCTCGCGGCACCGTCATTTCCGCGGGCCAGGGCACGCGCAGATGCCTGCCAGGACGCCGCTTGGCCCGCCGGTTCAGCTGCCCGGAGTTGAGTCGTTCGCGCTGCACCGTTCTCAGGTGCTGTCACCGACGATCTCCGCTCGCGGAACCGCGCCTTCGCGCAGGATGATCGGCTCGATGCCGGTCACGTCGACCACTGTGGAAGCGGTCCCGCCGTTGGCGACGCCTGCAATCACCGCTGCGGCACATGTCGCGAGGCTCTCGGCCGCCGTCTGCGCATTGACGGGGGTCTCGGCACCGTGGCGGTTGGCGCTGGTGCCGGTGACCGGCCCGACGTCGTCGATGAGCCAGCGCAGCCAGCCCAGCGCGGGTGCGCGCACGCCCAGCGTTTCGCGGCCGTGCAGCGGGTCGGGACCGTCCCGGCGTTTCGCGACCAGCGTCAGGCCGCCGGGCCAGTGCTGCTGGGCCAGTGCGCGGGCGGCCGGGCTGAGCTCGACCAGCTCATCGGCCTGTTCCAGCCCCGAGACCAGGATCGGCATCGGTTCGGTGCGAGGACGTTCCTTGGCCTCGCATACCCGGGCCACGGCCTCGGTGTCGGCGTAGCGAGCCATGACCCCGCAGAGGGTGTCGGTGGGCGCGACCACAAATCCGCCCTTGAGCAGCCATTCGACGGCGGCGATGAGCTCGAGCTCATCGGGCTCGGCATGGGGGCGCGACGCAACCAGCACTCGATCGGCGCCGGCCAGGTCACGCTCGATGCGCACGTCTTCGTAGCCACGGGCGATCGCCATGGCGGTGGCCGCCGGGGCCTGCGTCGCCCCGAGTTCCAGCACCAGCAGGCCGCCGGGTGCCAGCCAGCCGCGGGCATCGCGGATGATCGCACGGAGCGCGCTCAGCCCGTCAGGCCCGGCGTACAGCGCCTCGTGCGGTTCCCAGTCGTCGACATCAGGAGCCAGCACCTCGCCATCGGCCACGTACGGCGGGTTGGATACCACCAGATCGAGCCGTCCCCGTAACGGCTCGACGGCAGCACCTGGTCCACACAACGGCTCGGCACCGGCCCCTCGCGCCGGGCGAGATCCTGCGACACTGACCCCATCGCTCCGGTCGTGAACATCGGTGAGTGCGTCGAGCCAATTGCCCTGATGGAGCGAGACGCGATTCGCTGCGCTTCCCAGGCCGGCCAGGTTGGCCGCGGCCAGGGCCAGCGCGTCGGCGGAGCTGTCGGTGGCGAACACCCGGGAGTCGGGAACCTCGTGCGCTATCGACAAAGCGATTGCACCGCAACCCGTGCCAAGATCGGCCACGTTCAGCCTGGCGCACTGCCGACGCCCGGCTGTCGCGTTGAGCCAGTCGATGGCGGTGCCGGCAACCACCTCGGTTTCGGGGCGCGGGATCAGCGCCCGGCTGTCCACTGCCAAGTCGAGCTTCCGGAATCCCCAGCTGCCCAGCACGTACTGCAGCGGCTCGCCCGCCACCCGACGCGTGGCCATGGCGTCGGCGTGCGCCACCATCCGCACGGTCATGGGCATCTGCGGTGCCAGTGCGACCTCGGCGGCACTGGTGCCGCTGGCCTCCGCCGCGATGCGGCGCGCGCTCACTTCAGGCTCGGGCACACCGGCCGAAGCGAACTGCTCGCGCAGTCCGCGGTACAGATCGCCCAGCGTCAGCCCATCCTTAGAGGACACAGTCGAGCCTGCTGCCGGGTCGGCTCACCCGCCGCCGTCGGCGACTGCAGCGGCGAGCTGCTCGGCGCGCTCCGCGCTCGCGAGGGCGTCGATGATCTCGTCCAACTCGCCGGCGAGCACCCGATCGAGCTTGTAGATCGTGAGCCCGACACGATGGTCGGTGACGCGGTTTTCCTTGAAGTTGTAGGTGCGGATCTTCTCGGATCGGCCGCCGCCGCGGACCTGGCCCCGCTTGTGAGCCGCTACCTCGGCAGCGTGAGCCTCCTGCTGCAGCTGCAGGAGCCGGGCGCGCAGCACACGCATCGCCTTTGCCCGGTTCTGCAGCTGGCTCTTCTCGTCCTGCATCGACACCACGACCCCGGTGGGCCTGTGGGTGATCCGCACCGCCGAGTCAGTCGTGTTCACCGACTGGCCGCCCGGCCCCGACGAGCGAAACGTGTCGATGACCAGATCGTTCGGATCGATCTCGATGTCGACCTCCTCGGCTTCGGGCAGCACGCTGACCGTCGCGGACGATGTGTGGACGCGGCCTTGGGACTCGGTGACCGGCACGCGCTGCACCCTGTGCGGTCCTCCTTCGTGCTTCAGCGACCGCCACACATCAGGGCCGCGCACCGCAAAGGCCACATTGGTGAACCCGCCCATGTCGCTGTCCTGGCTGCCGAGCAGCTCCACCGACCAACCCGATTGCGCCGACGCATACGCCCGGTACATCTCGAAGAGGTCGCGTGCCCAGATGTTGGCTTCCTCGCCGCCCTCAGCGCCTTGGATCTCGACGATGACATCGCGCTTGTCGTTCGGGTCCTGCGGCAGCAGCAGCACCTTGAGTCGCTCGTCGAGCTCGGCTGCCTGCGTGGTCGCCGCCTCCAGCATGTCGGCAGCTTCGGCCGCGTCGTCGCCGTCGCTGGCGTCGAAGAGGTCCTGGGCGGCCGTCGCATCTGCCTGTGCCTGCTGGGCCTCGTGAGCCACGTCGATGATCTCGCCGATGCGCGCGAGCCGCCGACCGAGCTCGGCGAATTGGGCGCGGTCGCCCGATGCCGCGCCCTCGCCGAGCTTCCGTTCGAGTTCTGCCCGCTCGGCTTCGAGCGCATCCAGCCGCACAGATTCGAGGGCGCCCAACACGCGCACAGGCTACGAGGCAGAGCCAAGTGGCGAAGCTGTGGCCCGAGCGGTCCGTGAACCCAAATCACATGGGCATGGGGAACAAGAGCGGGAAGCGACAGTCGGCGCGACGAGAAGGTTCGCCTGTCGGCGCACGGTCTACGGGAGGGCAGTTCGCCAGCCGTCGTCGATCTCGACGATCCGCGCAGGCATGTCCAGCCTCGCAGCCATGGCCCTGATGACCTCGTGCGCGTCGCGCCGGGGCAGCGCAATCGTCAACTCGGCGTCGGGGTCGAGGAACAGCCGCGCGTCGGCTGCGAACGGCACCACGTCGAGATCGATGCCGACGCAGACCACCACGATCAGGCGGCGGCCGTCGGGTGTCAGGCCGTATGCCACCGCCGGCGCCGGGTCCTTCGGACCGCCTCGGGGCACGGGCGGCGAGGCGGCGCGCAAACGGCCTGCGTCGACAAGCTCCGGCCGGCGGATGAGCAGCGAACGCAGCCAGCGCGCCGCACCCATCCGGTTGAGCGGGTGCGGCGACGCGCCGGTCAAGCGGTGTACTCGCACCGTCTCGGCGACCCGGCCGATGGCCTCCGCGGTGGGCTCGTCGGCGTGCAGCAGGGCGAAGGCCTCCCGGTCATGCACACCCACGCCCACCTCGACCCGCCAACCGGTCGTCGGGACGCGCGACGTGGTGCTCGTTCCGGTCGCGTCGCCTGTTGCGTCCCGCTCTTGTTCGCTGCGCCCACGGACCGCTCGGGCCACGGCTTCGCCGTCGTCAGTACGCTCCGCTGCACCGCCGACAGGTGCCGCAGCGACGATGCGGGCCACTTCGAGGCCCTCGACCTCGCCGGTGATCACGCCGTGCTCCACGACCACCTCGACTCCGGCGCTTGCCAGCAGCGCAACCAATTCGGGCACACGCGGCGGCGTGGGTTCGACCGGTCGGGGCGCCGGTTCTGCGACCGTCGCGCTCGCGCCTTCGATGCCCCAGACCTTGGGCGCCGGATCGAAGCAGGCCGCACGTCGAGCGAGCACACCGCTGTGATCGTCGGCAAAGACGTGCACGTCATCGCAGCCGGTGCGCTCGGCCAGCGCCAATGCACCGCCCAGCGCCCGTTCGGCTCGCTCCTGGGCCAGGCACACCACAGCGCCTGCGGGATCAGTGACCACGGCCAGTGCGCCGTCATCGGTTCCGGAGACGTCGACGAGCTCCGTGCCGAGCACCGAGCGGGCCAGGGCCCGAAGCTTCGCTGCGTGGAGTGCCCGGATGCGGTCGGAGTCAAATGATCTAGCTGTCATGTGACGATCTCACTGGCAGTTCGCTGACGATCGGCAGGCGCGAAGGCCGGACTAGAGCGATAGCAACCCCGGCTCGTGCCAAGACTCAGACAAGCTCAGGAACAGTGGCGTCCAGCCCCATCTCACTGTCTTGCTGCGTCGAGTCGCCAAGCCATCCCTCAACGCCCGGGCCCGTTCTGGTCACCGGTATCACCGCAATCGACGGCGTCTCGTAGCTGTGCAAGGCGCCGATCGCGTCCATGACTTCTTCGACGCGTGCTTCGACGGTCTTGAACAGCACCGTGACCTCTTGGCGGTTCACCAGCTCGCCGTGCCACCAGTAGGTGCTGGTGATCGGCCACGTCTGTCCCGCAGCCGCAAGGCGACGCTGCACCACCTCACGCACAATTGCCGCGGCCTCACTTGCCGACGGGCAACTCACGGTGACGAGAACTGGACTCATGACTGGACATCTCGGCGAGCACTCATCGGGTGCTCAGCCGGAAGCTCGTCGGCGTTGCCGTACGTCCTCATGAGCCCGTCTTCATCACCTCGGGGAACTTCTTCGGCGTGGAGCATCTGCAAGGCCAGATGCTCCTGCCAGTCCGATGCTAGGCGACCTGTTGCCCGCCATTTGCGCACTGTGGCAAGACTGAGCTTCGGTTCCATCTTGCACGCTTCATGAATCAGGTCCCTCAGCGTGTTCGACAATTTGCCGGCTGCCTGCAAAGCACCTGCGCCAGGACTCGAGTCCTTCTCGATATCGGACATCAGCCCACGAACTTTCGAAATCTCAGCCCACACCCGCCTGCGCTGATCATCTTCGAGCCGACGGCGACGGCGACGTTCGAGAAAGTACGGCAAGAGCCCCAGCGCAGCGACCAAGAGCGGAACCCAAATGTCCGCGGCGCCACTCATCGCCTGGCCACCTCGTCACACCACCAAGACGATCCCGAAATCAGCAGTGCGGTGTCAGCCCCGCCGCTTGCGCTGGCCGTAGCGGCGCTCGAAGCGCTCCACCCGGCCAGCCGTGTCGACGATCTTCATCTGGCCGGTGAAGAAGGGGTGGCTGGCGCTGGAGAGCTCGACATTGGCCAGCGGGTAGGTGTTGCCGTCGGTCCATTCGATCGTGTCGTTGGTCTCGATCGTGGACTGGGTGAGGAAGGCGAAGTCGGCGCTGGCGTCGCGGAACACGACGGGCCGGTAGTCGGGATGGATGTCGCTCTTCATCGTGTCCCCTGCATGGACGGCGTCGGGCGGATCAGCTTAAGAGGATGCTGCTGCAATCGCATCTGCGGCACGCCTCAGCGGTGGTCGCCGAGGCTGAAGCTGCGGTCGGGGTCGAGCTGGAGCTCGCCGGCCTGGAGCTCGGCGGACCCGGGCAGCCCGCCGGCGAACGCGATCTCGAGGTTGGCCGCTTCGCGCAGCCGCGCCGCTGCGAGGTCGTCGACGGCGTTGCCGGTCGATGTGCGCGCCGTCGCCACCATCGTGATGGACCCGGCGTCTTCCAGGTTCCGGGCGCCGCCGAAGAATCGCAGCGTCGAGGTGATGGCCGCGCCCACCGCGTCGGCAGGCTGGTTTCGCCCGTTGCCGCTCGCGGCATAGGCACGGGCGAGGCGCGTCAAGCCGTCGAAGAGGATCACCACGTCATCTCCGGCCTCGGCCATCCGTTTGGTGCGCTCGAGCGTCAGCTCGGCCACTGCGAGATGCTCCTCGGGCGGCCGGTCGAACGTGGAGGCCAGGACCTCGCCGGAGGTCTCCAGCCGGCGGGTCATCTCGGTGACGTCCTCAGGTCGCTCGGAGATCAGCAGGACGATCAGGTGGATGTCGGGATGACGGTCTCCTATGGCGGCGGCCATGGCGGCCACGAGCGGCGATGCCGGGCGGGTTCCCTCGGCCGTGAGCAGACCGCGGGTGCCGATGCCGATCGGGGCTCCGGCATCGATGGCTGCAAGCGGCCCGGGTCCCTTGGGATCACCCAGCAGCAGCGGCTCAGTCGGCAATACCGGGGTGAGGCTGTCGAACAGCGGCCGGTCGGGCGCATCATCCGGCGGCGGCTCGCCGTTGAGCGTGTCCAGGCGCAGCAGCGCAGGATTTCGCTCACTGCGGGCTGCGGGCCGGCTGACGCCAGTGATGCGGTCGCCGCGGCGCAGGTCGTACTGGCGCACCTGCCGGGCCGCGATGTACACGTCGTCGGCAGAGGGCAGCGGGCCGTTGGTGCGCAGGAAGCCGTAGCCCTCGTCGCGCAGGTCGAGCAGGCCGTCGCAGTGGACGGTCTCGCCGGCGATCTGCGTGTCGTCGCGGCCTCGGCCGCGTCGACGGCTTCGTCGGTTGCCTTCCTCGGCTACCGGAGCATCGGACGCGGCCGCACCGGAGTCGGCTGCTTCGCCAGCTTCGTCAGCTTCCCCATCCGCTTCCGCGGCACTTTCGGTTGACGCACGCGGGTCGCTCGCCGCGGCCGCCTGTCCTGCTGGGGCATCGGCACCGGCTGCTGGGGCTGCGTCGGCTGGCGGCGCGGGCGTGCGGGTGCGCTTGGTGACCGCCGGAGCCTCGGGCGCGGCCTCGGCGTCAGCCGAGCCGTCGCCCTGTTGTGCGCCGGTGCCCGCCTCGCCGTCGGGGGCCAAGATCGCACCGATGATGGTGTTCTTGCGGGCGCGGGGGTTGACCTCGACGCCGAGCGCTGCGGCGATCTGCAGCAGCTCGTCTCGCTCCTTGGATTCCAGCAAGGCACGATCCGGCATGTCTGACATTGCTTCCTCGCAAGCTCCAGCCTGCTCTCGCTGCGCCCGGCGGGTCAGCGAGGTGAGTCTGTGTCTGCTGTGACGGGCCTTGTCGCCCGACCCAGCGATCCGGTCCCGCGACGCCCGAGCGAACCCTGCACTAGGGAACCGTCGATCGGCGCCGACACTACCGCCAACCGGCCGACGCCACTACTGCACGGCAGACCTGACGAAATCGCGGAGCGTGGCGAGATCGTTCGGGAGCGCAGTGACGTGCTCGTCCCGGTTTGCGAGAGCCGCCAGTGCCGGCGGGAGATCGGGTTGGCGACCGGTGGCCTCGAGTACTGCTTCGCCGAACTTGGCGGGGTGCGCGGTGGACATCACGGCGATCGGTGTGGTCGAGCCGCCAGCGGGAGCATTTCGGCGAGCGACGGTGAGTGCTACGGCCGTGTGGGGGTCGATGAGGCGATCATCGGCTTCGTTCACTGCGGCGATGGTGGCCGATACCTCGTCCTCGCTCGCCGAACCTGCGTCGAAGCCCGCACGCAGGCCTGCCAGCGCCTCAGGCGTCAGTGCGAGCGAGTTCTCGGTCCGGAAGCTGGCCATGTCGGCTGCCAGTGCTGCGCCTCGACGGCCGTTCAGCTCGAACAGCAGCCGCTCGAAGTTGCTGGACACCTGGATGTCCATCGCGGGGCTGGTGGAAGGACGGACCTCGGTGATCGACATCTCACCGGTGCGGTATGTGCGGGCCAGGATGTCGTTGTGATTGGTGGCGACCACGAGCCGGTCGATGGGCAGGCCCATCCGACGGGCGACATCGCCTGCGAGCACGTTGCCGAAGTTGCCAGTCGGCACGCAGAAAGACACGGCGTGCTCCGGAGCGCCGAGCCTGACTGCGGTCGTGACGTAGTAGACGGTCTGTGCCGCGACGCGCGCCCAATTGATGCTGTTCACCGCGCCCAATCGCATTCGCTCGCGGAATGGCCGGTCGGCAAACAGCGCTTTCACCAGGTCCTGGCAGTCGTCGAAGGTGCCGTCGATGGCCACGTTGTGGATGTTCGGGCTGTCCACCGTGGTCATCTGGCGTCGCTGGATCTCGGTGACCCGGCCAGCCGGGTGCAGCATCACCAGCCCGATGCCCGCCCGGTCCCGGCACGCCTCGATGGCAGCCGAACCGGTGTCTCCCGATGTGGCACCCACAACGGTCATGAAGGTGCCGCGCCGGGACAGTTCGTGCTCGAACAGGCGGCCCAGCAGCTGCAAGGCGACATCCTTGAACGACAGCGTCGGCCCCCAGAACAGTTCGACCAGGTGCTCGGCGGCCGCAAGCGGGCTGAGCGGAACGACATCGGGGTGCGTGAATGTGGCGTAGGCGTCCT
>JAJDTF010000001.1 GCA_022827265.1 Acidimicrobiia bacterium
CGTCGGACTGTCGCAGGCGGCGGTGCGGGCCCGCGTCCAGCGATTGCTGGACGAGCGCCTGGTCATCGTGACCGGCCGCGTCGATCCGGCGAGCCTCGGGCTGGGGGTGTTTGCGTTCGCGTTTCTGGAAGTCGACAGCGAGGTCGACAAGACAGCGGCCCGTATCGCCGAGATCGACGAGGCGGTCTTTGCAGCGATCAGCTCGGGGCGTTTCGACCTGCTGGTGGAACTGCGCTGCGCCGATGACCGCCGCCTCACCGAAACGCTCGACCGTGTACGCGGCATCGCCGGCGTGCGCCGGCTCCAGTCGGCGACGGTGCTGCACTACGAGAAGCAGGACTGGACGGGTGTCGGCGATCGCAACGCAGTGCGCCGCACGAACCCGGCAGTTCGCACCGGCGGCGACCTCGACGAGATAGACCGCCAACTGCTACGCGAGCTGATCGCGGACGGCCGCGCCACCTACGCCGCACTGGCACCGACCGTCGGGCTGTCGCAGGCGGCCGTGCGCGATCGCGTCATCGACCTCATCGACGGCAATGTGATCAGGATCGAGGCGCACCCGGTGCCCGAGGCCATGGGCATCGGCGGGTTCTCCGGCATTGCCGTGAAGGCGGTGGGACCGGTAGGTCCAGCGGCTGAAGCCGTGGCCGAACTCGCCGAATCGACGGTGGTCGCACGCACGCTGGGCCGGTTCGATGTGCTCGCCGAGCTCTGGTACGACGACCATGACCATCTCGCTGAGGCACTGGACCGCTTGCGGGCGGTGGAAGGCATCGGCTCGGTCGACACCATGCCGTACTTGCGGATCGCCAAGGAGCAGTTCGGTCCTGGCTCCCGGTCGTAGTGCCGTCAAATCGGCGGCTGACTCAGGATTCTGCGGCAGATTGACAACATGACAAGCGATTCACTTGTCTGACGGCCACATCGCAATTAGTGTCACATCATTCGAGTCACGGCAGCCCGGGCAGGTGCTCGGGAATCGTGGAGGGGGCTGCTCACATGACTGACCGTTCAAAGCGTTTCGTGCGCCTGCTGGCGCTGCTGTTCGCTTTCGCGTTGCTCGCTTCGGCCTGCGGAGACGACGGCGACGCCGATGACGCAGATGCGGGGGCACCCGCCACGGAGGCGCCTGCTGAGGACATGGCCGACGAGCCAGCGGACGACATGGCCGATGAGGACATGTCCGACGACATGGACGATGGCGAGATGTCCGACGACATGGCTGACGACGAGATGTCAGATGACATGGGTCACATGGCCGACGATTCGCTGCCTGCAGTCAAAGTCGGTCTGATCGCACAAGATGAGGAGCTGCTCGCCTTCCCCGAAGTCCGTTCTGCCAGCCAAGCCTTCGTCGACTACTTCAACACAGAGCTCAGCGGTGCCGGAGGGCATCCGATTGAGCTGGTGGTCTGCGGTGCTGGCGACGCCCCCGAATCGCACGTCGCATGCGCTCAGGAGTTCATCAACGCCGACGACATTCACCTGGTCGTGGCCGCCGGCTTCCTTGCGAACTCCGCAGCCGCCGCCTCGCTGTTGGCCGAGGCCGGCGTGCCCACGCTGACGCTCGGCAATGACTTCGTCGACTACCTGATCCCGGGCGTCTACACGCTCGACCCGGGATTGCCGGGCCTGGCGCAGGTGTTCTTCGTGTACGCGACCAGCGTCCGCGGCGATGTCTCCGCGACGCTGTTCATCGCCGACGATCCCGCATTCGAGCCCTTCGTCCCCGCATTGCAGGCGATTGCGGAGTCGAACGGCATGATCATCAACGAGGTCGTGCCTCTGGGCTTCGAACCTGACCTGACCGGGCCGGTCAGCGCCGCAAATCTCGACAACGATGCGTGGCTGTTCGTCTTGGCGGACGGTGCGCAGTGCGGTGCATCGGCGGCAGCCGTCGACACCGTCGGTTACACCGGGAGCACCTACGCGAACGACTTGTGCATGGCGCAGGGCGTGATCGAGTCGGGAGCGCTCGACGGCTGGGCAGGCCCCGTGGTGTCCGCCGCGCCGACAGTCGACGGCGGGGAGGAGGTCGATCTGATCGTCCGCATCCTCGACACGTACGGCGATGACGATTCCCAGACTGCGGGCCTCGCTGGCTGGGCCATCGCCAACATGTACGCAGCACGTGACGTGCTGACCGCGGCAGGACTGGCGGATGCCACTCGCGGCTCTGTGCTGGAGGCGTTGTCGACCTACTCGAGCACAGAGATCCCGGGCTTCCCCGACGTGTCCTGCCCTGGACCGTCGGTGTGGACCGGCGCATGCAACCAGTCGCCGCTCATGGTGGTGGTCGAGGGCGGGCAGTTGACCAGCCCCGACGGCTTCGTCCTGCTTGACTTCAGCGAGCTGGATTTCCTGCTCGGCGGCTGAGCGCGCGCCGAACACACCCGCGTGCACCTTGGGTGCGCACTCTGGAGGGGTCCTGAACAGCCTGTATGGCAGCCTGTTCGGGACCTCTTCGCGTAGGTTCCTCCAGGGGCTGCGGCCCCGGCGGGCAGCAGTGCGCTGGGGTGGCAGCAGGCAAGGTGCCGGGGGAGAGACGATTGCGTAATCGACCGCTCGCCGAGCAGATCGCACTCGCGGTGCTCGCAGTGGTCGGTGCTGCGTGGGTAGTCGCCGCACTCATCGACACGCCGGTTTTCTTCCAGCCGGTGCTGTTCGGCCTCGGTACTGGGGCGATTGTGGCTGCGCTCGCTCTGGGTCTGGTGGTGGCGTACCGGGCATCGGGAGTCATCAACTTCGGTCACGGGGCCATCGCCACCTATGTCACCTATGTCTACGTGTCGCTCACCGACACGGGCGACTATCCGATCCCCCCCCTGCCGAACCCGCTCGCGCCGATCGAGGGCATCGGTGGCATCGAACTCGTCGACTTCCCGACCATGGTCGGGATGGGCGGCCCGATGCATCCGGCGCTCGCCATGACCGTCGCGTTGTCTACTGCCGCGGTGCTCGGGTTGATCGCCCACAATGCGATCTTCCGGCCGTTGCGCTACGCCCCAGTGCTGGCCAAGGTGGTGGCCTCGGTGGGCATCATGCTGTTTCTGCAGGCTGCCGTCGTGCTGCGCTTCGGCTCGCGTGCGAAGAGCGCAGACCCTATCTTCCCGAACGATCCGGTCGACTTCCTGGGGGTACGCGTCGGCCAGGACCGGTTCTGGCTGCTGGGCACCGTCGCGGTGGGAACGCTCGCGCTGTGGCTACTGTTCCGCTACACGCGGTTCGGCATTGCGACCCGAGCATCGGCTGAGAACGAGCGCTTCTCGACGCTGCTCGGCTTCAACGCCGACTTCCAAGCAGGCGTGAGCTGGGTGCTGGCGTCGGTGCTGGCCGGGCTGGTCGGCATCCTGGTGGCGCCCATCACCGGTGTGACGCCCAACCTGTTCACGGTGCTGCTGATCTCCTCGCTGGGAGCGGCATTGCTGGGCCGCATGTCGTCGTTCGTGATCGCCGCAGCGGCGGGGCTGATGCTCGGGGTTCTCGACCAAGAGCTGTTCCGGCTGGAATTCGAGTTCGCCTGGATACCCGACATCGGCATCCGGCGTGCGCTGCCGTTCGTCGTGATTGCGCTGGCCATGGTCGTGCGCGGCGAGACGCTGCCTTCCCGCGGCGCCGTACAGGCCGAGCGATTGCCTGAGGCGTACGCGCCGCCGATCACGCGGGGCCGCATGGTCGGCTACGGATTGCTGGCCGCGATCGCGTTCTGGGTGACGGTGTTCGCACCGTTCCAATTCCGTTCTGGCATGCAGAACACGCTGATCGGCGTGATCCTGGCGCTGTCGCTGGTGGTGGTGACCGGGTATGTCGGGCAGATCTCGCTGATGCAGATGGCACTCGCCGGGGTCGCTGCCTTTGCCGTCGGGTCGTTCGGCACGTCGGCCGGGCTGCCGATGCTGATCACGCTGCCTCTCGCAGTCTTGAGCGGTCTCGGGTTCGGCCTCATCGCCGCGCTTCCCTCGCTGCGGACGAGGGGCGCGAGCTTGGCAATCATCACCCTGGCGAGCGGCCTTGCCATTGAGGAGATCTTCTTCCAGCGCTCGGGATGGTTCGGGCTCGGGCGCACGACCAAAGTGGCGCCGACACCCGAGATCGGCGGCGTCGAGTTCGGGACCACCAGCGATTTCTTCTGGGGAGACGGGAAGATCCCGACGGGGGCGTTCGGCTTGTTCCTGCTGGTGCTGGCGATCGGGTGCTGCGTGTCGGTCATGCGGCTCAGACGGTCCCGCCTCGGCGAGCAGATGCTGGCGGTACGCGCCAATGAGCGCGCCGCGGCGGCTGCCGGCGTCAACGTGGCAGCGATCAAGCTGTCGGCGTTCGGCATAGCGAGCTTCTTCGCTGCGCTCGGGGGAGCCTTGACCGCCTACAAGCTCGGCACCTACGCGCAGGACTCGTTTGGCATCTTCGTCTCGCTGTCGGTGCTGGCTTTCGCCTATCTGGGCGGCATCTCCACGGTGGGCGGCGCCATCATGGCCGGGACGCTCTTCGCCGAGGGCATCGGCATTGTTGTCACCAACGAGTGGTTCATCGACGTCGGGCCGTACACGGCCTATGTCGCAGGCTTCTTCCTGATCGCGACCGCCGTCTACAATAACGAGGGCATCGACGGGTTCCAGCGGCGGCAGCTCGCGGGCCTGTGGAACCGGCTGAGACGGCAACACAAGGCGGCGCCCCGCAATCCGCCGGCTGGCGTGGGGGCCAGCAATGAGTAACCCAGCGGCGCCAGACGCGGTGCTGCGAACTGAGCATCTCGTGGTGCAATTCGGCGGTCTGCTGGCGGTCAACGACGTGACTCTTGAATGCGGCCGCGGCCAGCTCACCGGGCTCATCGGTCCCAACGGCGCCGGCAAGACCACGTTCATCGACGCAGTGACGGGCTTCCTGCCCGACAATGCGAGCGGCTCGGTCACGCTCGAAGGTGCCGAGGTCTTCGGCAGATCGCCGCACCGGCTCTCCCACGACGGGCTGACGCGCACGTGGCAGACACTGGAACTGTTCGACGACATTACCGTGCGCTCGAATCTCGAGATTGCCCGTGAACGGCTCAGCCTCGTCGGCGCGCTGGCCGACTTCTTCCGGCCCCGGCGCCGGGATGCACGTGTCGACGAGATCCTCGAACTCCTGGGGTTGGAGGATTTCGCAGCCCACGAGCCGAGGGAGCTGTCGCAAGGACAGCGCAAGCTGGTGGGCGTAGGACGGGCACTGGCCTCGACATCCAGCAAGATACTCCTGCTCGACGAGCCCGCTGCCGGTCTCGACAAGTCGGAGACGGCATGGTTCGGCGAGCAGTTGCGTGGGCTAGTCGACGAGGGCCACACGCTGCTGCTGGTGGACCATGACATGGGCCTGGTGCTCAACGTGTGCGACCAGATCCACATGCTGGTTTTCGGCGAGTTGGTTGCGTCGGGTTCGCCTGCCGAGATGCGCAGCGACCCCAAGGTCATCGCCGCGTATCTGGGCCACAGCGGAGGTTCGGAGTGACCGAACGTCTGCTGGACATCTCCGGGCTGCACACCGGCTACGACGGCGTGGCGGTCGTGCGCGACCTCGAACTCCATGTCGACCCCGGGGAGGTCGTGGCCTTGCTCGGTCCGAACGGAGCCGGCAAGACCACGACGCTCATGACCATCTCGGGCCTGGTGCAGATTCTGGAGGGAAGCGTGAGCGTCATGGGGCGCCCGGTGCCGAAGCTGCGCCAAGCGCAGAGGGTGGCGCGCTGGGGTGTGACCCATGTGCCCGAGAACCGCGGCGTGCTGTTCCAGCTGACTGTGCGAGAGAACCTGCTGCTGGCCAAGACGCGAGGGCGTGTGGATCTCGACCGAGCTGTCGAGTTCTTTCCGGCGCTGGGGCCGCTGATGAGCCGCCGCGGCGGGCTGCTCAGCGGCGGGGAGCAGCAGATGCTGGCACTCGGTCGGGCCATCGTGGCTGAGCCGAAGCTGCTGATGGTCGACGAGATGAGCCTGGGTCTCGCACCGGTGATCTACGAGGAGCTCATGCCGGTGGTACGCCGCATTGCCGACGAGACCGGCGCCGGAGTCCTCCTGGTCGAGCAGCATGTCGACTTGGCGCTTGAGGTTTCCGACCGTGGCTACGTGCTGAACCACGGCGACCTCGTGATGTCGGGTCCTGCGGCTGAGCTGTTGGCCAACCGCGCACTGCTCGATGCCAGCTACCTCGGCGTGGAGTCGCTCGAATAGCCCCCGAGCGGTCGCCTACTCCGCCAGCAGGCACAGGATCTCGTACATCAACGTGGCCCCGACCAGCGCTGTGTTGCCGCTGGGATCGAATGGCGGTGCCACCTCGACGACGTCGCCTCCCACCAGGTTCAGGCCGCGCAGGCCCCGCAGCAAGGCCAGAGCCTCGCGGGTGGTGATGCCACCCACCTCGGGTGTGCCGGTCCCCGGCGCATAGACCGGATCCAGCCCGTCGACGTCGAAGCTGATGTAGGTGGGTACATCGCCGACCACTCGGCGGGCTTCGGCTATCACTGCATCGACACCGAGTTCGGTGAACTCCTCGATGAACATGACGCGCATGCCGGCTCGCTCTGAGTACTCCCAGCCGTCCGCCCAGTTCTGAGCGCCTCGGATGCCGATCTGGATGGTCCGAGCCGGGTCGAGCAGCCCCTCGTCGCAGGCCAGCCGGAACGGTGAGCCGTGGTGGTATTTCTCGCCTCGAAATGCGCTCCAGGTGTCGGTGTGCGCATCGATGTGGACCATGCCGATGGGCGCGTCAGGCGTGGCCAGAGCACGGAAGATCGGGTAGGTGATGGAATGGTCTCCGCCGGCAGCCAGAGGCGTCGCCCCGGCGGCAACGATGCGCCGCACGAAGGCTTCGATGTCGTCGACCACGGCAGCGTTGTCGTAGACGCGGCCGAACCGGACATCGCCCACGTCGGCGACAGCGCACAGCTCATAGGGGTTGACACCGGTCGCGTGGTTGATAGCGCGCATCAGAGACGACTGGTTGCGAATCTCGCGTGGCCCGTGGCGCGCACCGGGCCGGTTGGTGACACCGCCGTCGTAGGGCACGCCGTACAGCGCGATGTCGACACCGTCGAGATCGGGCCGGTACGGCGCACGCATGAATGTGGCGATCTCCTGATAGCGCGGCTCGTACATGGGATCGTCGCCGCTGTCGGCACCCCTCGGCGCCGGCTCGTGCTCGCTCATCGGCTCATCGCGAACGTCGTGAGTTCGTCGGTGTCGAGCGGTCCTGCCCCGAGATGGCAGCGCTGCGTGTCAGCGAGCTCGAATATCGAGGTTGCGACAGTGATCTCGTCATTCGGTCCTGCGCCGGCGCGTGACCGGCAGACGGGTTTGGTCTCGTACATGGCAGCAATCTCCCTCAGGCTCATGTCGGGCCTCACGGTGGCCTCGAGCTGGTTCAGCCGGTCGATCGACGAATCGAGTCGCGGGTAGTGATATCTCGGCGATGCCCGGAATGGATGGTTGGTGTGGATCGCCCGGCTGCCGTCGTGGGAGATCTCCACC
Organism: Acidimicrobiia bacterium; assembly: GCA_022827265.1. GTDB lineage: Bacteria > Actinomycetota > Acidimicrobiia > Acidimicrobiales > Poriferisodalaceae > Poriferisodalis. The sequence goes on from JAJDTF010000001.1 coordinate 7,497, forward strand.
TCATCTGCCGACACTTCCACGGCCACGGAACGATCGCGGGTGCCCAGCACCCAGCTGTTGCCACTCGCCAACGGCGTAGCCCGCAACCAGCGCAGCGCTTCGTCGATGGATCGGCACCGCAACAACGTCGGTATCACAAAGCCGCTCGACACTCCGCCAGATTGGTGAGCGAGCTGGCTCAGCGTCGTGATGCACACTGCGACACCCGAGGAGTTGACGCCGTTGTAGGCAAGAAGGCCCGCGCCCGACGGCGCCAGGATCTCCAGCCCGTCCGGTTCGAGATAGCGCAGCATCACCTGGCCGCTGTCGAAGTGCCGGTACAGGTCTTGAGTCTGGGCGACGAAGCCCTGGGACCCATCATTGACCGCCATGGCCGAGCAGGCCTCGTGGCTGCGCAGCTCACCGGTGATCTCGTCGAGGTACCACCAGCACTCGTCGATGAGCTGCCACGCGAAAACGGTCTCGAGCGGCTGCGATGCACCCTCGGCGATGCCGATTACTTCGTCGTACAGCTCGGGCGTGTAGCGCTCGACCGGCGGGCGCAGACCGCTGTCGGCGAAGATCTTCCTGACGAATGCGCGCGGATCGATACGCGGAGCCAGCGCCTCATACCAACCGGCGAGCACGTCGGCGATGGCGCCACGCAGCTCTTCGCCGTGCTGGCGGCCACGCGCACGTCCCGTACCGCTCAGGGTCAACTCGTTGATCATCACCGCTCCCACAACCGGATTCCCATAGGACGGTCGGGAGCGAACGAGACGGCGAACTCCCGCCCCCAAGGAGGCGTGGGATCCGTCATTTCGTGACGGAACCTGGCACGAAATCGCTCGATGGCCTCGGTCGCTTCCAACAGCGCGAAATGGCGGCCGACGCAGAACTTCGGCCCGGTCAAGAACGGGAAGTAGGCACGCCGCTCGAGGTGCAGCGGGCTGTCGTCGGCCCAGCGCTGGGGAAGGAACTCCCCGGGTCGTTCGAAGCACTTCGCATCGCGGTAGATGACGTACTCGGGCACCAGTACTTCCCAGCCGGCGGGCAGCAGCACCCCCCGGGCCTCGGGCGTACCGCGATCACAGTCGACAACGAGATCCTTGATGATGGCCCGGTTCGTCACGTGCACCGGCGGGTACAGGCGGAGCGTCTCGTCGACGACGAATCGGGCTGCAGCGCCGGCGTGCTGGGGGTGGCGACCGAGCAGGTCGATGGCGAAGCAGATCGTGTTGGTGACCGTTTCGTGTCCTGCGAGGATCAGCGTCACTGCTTCGTCTCGCACCCCGCGGCGGTCCAGTCGGGCGTCGGGCTCGTCCACCGCCGCCAGCAGGAGCCCGGCCATGTCACCGCCCGGATTGCCGGGTGGACGGGCGTCGAGCACGCCGCCGATGTAGCCGTCGAGTGCAGCCATGGCAGCGTTGAATGATGCAGGCCTGGCGTCGATGTCGGCATTGGCCGGATCGGACTCGGCCCATGCGTGGATCTCGGAAACCGCCGTGGCGATGACCTCCATGGCCTCTTCGGTGAGATCGTCGCTGAACAGCAGGTCGGCAACCACGCGCAGGGTGAGCCGCTTGACGAGGTCGTGCAGTTCGACAGGCTCGCCGGTGGGCCAGCGGCTGAGCTCGGAATCGATGATCTGGCACATGCGCGTGTGCAGCCGACGCACGGTCCGGGCGCCGAGCGGGCGGGCGATGCGCTTTCGTCGGGCCAGCCACAGATCCCAGTCGTAGTTCGTGATCAGACCAGTCCCCATCACGTGCGCAAGGCGTTCGAAGACCAGGGGCCGCCCAACATGCTCGAGGCGATCCACGAACACGGCGGCGATCACGCCGAGGTCGAAGACCACCGCGGTGCGCACCCCGCCGAGGTCGATCGGCACGATGCTGCCGTGACTGCGCAGGTCGCGCAGGTACTCGAACGGCGCGGCCGCGTACTGCTCGAACTGGTCGCCGGCCGGGCCGGCCAGTTGCGCCACCGAGACAGGTGCTGTGTTCACGGCGCCCCGAACGCTCTGCTCTCGCTGTTAGGCGACGGCGGCGTCCGTTGCTGGGTGTTCGCGATCAGCTCCAGCGGGTCGTAGGCCCGCGGCGTGAGCGAGCCGTGCGGCGGGCGCTCGACGGGTCGTGGGTGGTTGAGCCAGTCGTCGATATCGATGACGTCGGGCGGCTCGTAGTCAGCCGGGAACCCGAGTGCGTCGAATCCGAATTCGGTTGCCAGCTCGATGCTGTACGCGTCGAGTGCCGCTGCGTTGACGTAGTTGAGGTGCCCTTCGCGTTCGCAGTACGAGTACCCCCCGGTCAGGTCCGGCTCGGGGCTCTCGATCAGCGCTCGGAACCGTTGCCAGCGCTCGGGGCGGGTCTGTTCATCGCGTACGTGGTTGGCGATCAGATCCGCGGCTGCGCTCAGCCCCCAGTAGCCCCCGGCAGCGAGGTTTGCGGGACCCAGCACGCACAGGTGTGGGTAGCGGCGATGGAACATCCACAAGAACAGGTCGTTGTCGGCGTCGGTGGACGAGATGCGGCAGTGCTCGGTGTTGATGAACGGCATCTCATCGCGATAGCCGGTGGCCCACAGGATGAGGTCCACTTCGTCGCTGCTGCCGTCGACGAAGTGGACTCGGCGCCCGTCGAAGCGGGCGATTTCGGGGCGCCAGATGAGGTCTCCGTGAGAGAGGTGATGCAGCACCTGGTCGTTCAGGATGGGATGGTGCGTCAGCGGAGGATGGTCGGGTGCGCCGAAGCCGGTGCGGGTCACGTCGCCGACGTGCAGCGCCAGGAACTCGGCCAGCCGCTCCTGGCTGGACACGGTGTTGATGCCGAAGTGGTCGAGCGGGACGCCGCCGATGAGCTTGGGGAAGAACCAGTAGCCGCGGCGCACCGAGATGACGGCGCGTTCGGCCGCCACTGCTGCATCCACGGCAATGTCGACGCCCGAGTTGCCGGCGCCCACGACGAGCACCCGCTGGTCGCGCAGCTCGTCGACGCGCTTGTACGTCTGGCTGTGCCGGGTCTCGCCGGCGAAGCTTCCGGGATACGAGGGGATCCGTGGCACCCGCTGGAATCCGGGGCACGCCACAACGCCCCGGTAGCAGCGCCGACGCCCGTCGGTGAGGGCGACTTCCCAGCGCTCGTCAGGTGCATCCCCGACCGGCAGCGCCATTTCGACCCTGGTGTCGAACTCGTAGTGCCTGCCGAGGTCGTGGTGTGCTGCGTAGGCCCGGATGTAGTCACGGATCTCCCACCACCGCGGGTAGTCGGGGTAGTGGTCGGGCATGGGCAGGTCAGCCCAGCCGGAGCGCGAGGCCGAAGAGATGAAGTGGGCGGTTTCGTAGATCGCCGAGCCGGGATTGTCGAAGTTCCACATGCCTCCCGGTTGACGATCAGCTTCGACTGCGTCGAACGCAACCCCGGCGGTACGGAGAGCCAGCGCGACAGAGAGACCGGACGGTCCCGCTCCGACCACGAGCCACCGCTCGCCGCGGTCCTCGATTTCCGCTTCGGCTGCCACTGACCATACGCTAGCGTATGGTCAGCAGGTGGTTCCGTTCTTCGATGCACCTGATGTGGACCGGCGGGGAGTGCCATGACCGACAGCGTCTTCGACGATCACGATGCCGTGGGCCTCGCGGAGCTTGTCCGTTCGGGCGACATCACCCCGACTGAGTTGCTGGACGAGGCGATCGAGCGAGTCGATGCCGTGGACCGTCAGTTCGGAGTGCTCGCTGATCGCTATGAGGATTTCGCCCGTCGACAGATCGCCAGCGGCCTTCCTGACGGGCCGTTGACCGGTGTGCCGTTCGTGCGCAAGGACTGCGCGTGCGAGATCGCTGGGCTGTCTGCAACCGAAGGCCTGCACCTGCTGGTCGATCATGTCGCAGACACGACATCGGTGCTGGCTCAGCGGTTCATGGACGCCGGACTGGTGGTGCTCGGCGCAACGGCAGTGCCTCCGCTGTCGGTGTCGATCGACACGGACCGCTCGCGCACCGGTGCCTGTCGCAACCCTTGGGATTCCCGCCTGACCCCGGGCGGTTCGTCGGCCGGCGCTGCAGTGATAGTCAGCACCGCTGCCTTGCCCGCTGCGCATGGCAACGACGGCGGCGGATCACTGCGAATTCCCGCAGCATGGTGTGGAGCATTCACGGTGAAGCCGTCACGCGGACGAGTGCCGAACGGGCCGGTGTACACCGAATTCTGGATGGGCTTCTCAGCAGATGGCGTTATCACCCGGAGCGTGCGGGACTCGGCAGTGCTTCTCGATGCCATCGCAGGCCCCGAGACGGGAAGCCGGTACGTGGCCCCCTCGCCCCAGGTGCCCTATTCGGTGGGTATGCGTCAACCTGCGCGTCCGATGCGCATTGCCATGCTTGAGCAGACCCATGCGGGAAGCGACTTCGATCCGGAGTACCTGGCAGCGACCCATCGCACTGCGGAGCTGCTGACCTCGCTCGGTCACCTCGTCGAGTCGGCGCCGTCGCCTGCGTTCGACATCGAAGTGCTCTCCAGGGTGCTCTTTGCGACCGTTTCCGTTGATGTCGCACGTTTCTTCGATGGCCTCGGCGAAGGCAGGGGCCGGCCGGTGGACGATGACGAGCTGGAAGTTCTGCTGGCCGCCATGAGAACGCAGGGGCAGGCAGTCACCGGTGCCGACTATGCGCGGGCGAATGACGTCAGCATGGAGGTGGCGTACGCATGGGATGAGTACATGCAGCGCTACGACCTGGTGCTCTCGCCGACGATGACGGGGCCCCCGCCTCCGATCGGCGAGATCTACCGGCACGAGAACGATGTTGAGGCGTATCGCCGCGATCTGACGGAGTACCTGAACATGACCATGGTGCAGAACGTCACCGGCCAGCCGGCGATGAGCGTGCCCCTGTGGTGGTCCGAATCGGGTTTGCCGATCGGCATGATGTTCACGGCCCGCTACGGCGACGAGTCGGCGCTGTTCTCGCTGGGTGCCCAACTCGAGGAGGCGCAGCCGTGGCGGGCGGTGCGGCCGCCCGTTGCGTTGATGTGAGCCAGACGCTCACCGTTGCAGAGATCCAATGACGTACGGCGACGGCGCCACACGGGAGTGACCATGTTCATGCTGGAGGGCAAGTCGGCCATCGTCACCGGTGGCGCATCGGGAATCGGTGAGGCCACCGTCCGCCGGCTGGCGGCTGCCGGCGCCACGTGCATCATCGGCGACATCACCGATGCAGCCGAGTTGGCGACCGAAGTTGGCGGCGAGGCCCACCATTGCGATGTCACTGATGCGGATGCGGTGCAGGGGTTGGTGGATGCCACGGTCGATCGGTTTGGCCGACTCGACATCATGGTCAACAACGCAGGCGTCCTCGGCCCGGGCCGCGGTGTGCTGGCCGATGACCCAGCCGCGGGACGCGCCGCGCTGGAGGTCAATCTTGGCGGTGTCCTTAACGGGGTCCGTGCGGCTGGGTCGGTGATGGAACCCGGTTCGGTGATCGTGAACACTGCCTCGATGGCCGGGGTTGTGGGCTTTCCCGGCATCGGTTGGTACGGCATGGCCAAGTGGGGCGTCGTTGGGCTTACCAAGCACGCCGCCGTCGAGTTCGGACCGCGGGGAATCCGTGTGAATTGCGTCTGCCCGACCGGGGTGGACACGCCCATGGTCGGGGTCGAGGCCGCAGACCATTGGGCGGTTCGCAGCCAGTCGCTGATGAATCAGCACGTCACACGGCTGGCCACTGCCGACGAGGTCGCCGCAGCGATCCACTACCTGGTGTCCGACGAGGCGTCCATGGTCAACGGCCATGCGCTGGCCGTCGACGGGGGGCTTGCCGCTGGCCCGAGCGTGCAGTTCATCGAAGCCGCGCTCGGCGCCGCGATCGCAGACGAGAGCGGCATCTTCGAGTAGCCGCGCCAGCAACCCTTGAGACTCGGCGACTCACTCGCTGATCATGGCGGCAATGACACGGTCTATCTGAGCTCGCATGTCGTCAGCGCTGAGCCGCTCGCCGCTGACCTGCTGCCACAGGTACAGGCCCATGTACGCGGCCAGCCCCCCGACCGCCCGATCCCGGCTGATCGCAGGTTTGACACCGAGCTCAATGAGCGCCGCAGTGAGCCATTCGATTCGACGCTCAGTCACACGTTGCAGCGAGGCCGCAACGCCTGGATCGTCGAGACTGCCGGCGAGTGCGACGTCAACGAAGCCGTCGAGTCCAGTGCCCAGGCCGGCTGTAGCTGCGTCGGTGAGCCGCTGTCGGGGGTCGGCCGCCGCTTGCTCATCGACGAGATCCGCTTCGACGATCTCCTCCCAACGCGCGAGCGCAGCCTGCAGCAGTTCCTGGCGATTCTCGAAGTGGTGGTAGAAGCTGCCCTTCGTTGCGTCGAGCCCAGCGGCGAGCTGCTCGACGTTCACAGCTACCGTGCCGCCCGCCGCCATTGCCCGCAGTGCTGCATCAGTCCAGTCGGACCTCGACAGGCGTGACCGCGCCGGGGTCCTGCCAGCGGTCATGTCTGGTCCTGTGCTCCTTGCAGCGGCCAATCCTGATCGGACTGGTAGAGGCGTCGCAGACGCAGGGCAGCGACACGTTCGTCCAGCATGCTCACCGTGAGCTCGGGATGGGGGAGCAGCCAGAAGTCGCCGGCCTTGATCCCGTCGATGGCAAGCCGGCCGACGGTGTCGGGCGAGAGCCCCCGAGCCAGGTAGTCGGCAACGTCCTCGCCGCCGGTCATCGCCGTGCCCTCATCGGCCAGCGACTTGTTGGAGTTGGCGACGATGTCGGTGGCGACCGGACCTGGGCAGAGCACCGAGACGCTGATGCCCTGGTGGTCCCGGCGCAGCTCCATCCCGAGCGATTCCATGATGCCGACGACTGCGAACTTGGTGCCGTTGTAGATGGCCAGGTCGGGATCCGCGACCAGACCTGACAGTGATGCAGTGGCGCTCAGGTGCCCGGATCCTTGCGCGATCAGCGTCGGCAGGAAGCTGCGGATGCCGTTGATGACGCCGTTCACGTTGACGTCGAACAGCAGCCTCCAGTCCACTTCTGTGCACTCGGCGACAGGCTTCACCAAGCCGAGTCCCGCATTGAGGCACACCAGGTCAACCCGGTCGAACTTCTCGAGGACGAGGTCTCGCAGCCTGTCCACTTCGGCGGGGTGGCGAACATCGCACGCCCAGGCTTCCGCGTTCGCGCCTGCGGCACGCAATGCCTTCGCTGCCTCACCGGCACGTGCGGCGTCGAGATCGGCGATCGCCACCTGCATGCCATCAGCGACGCACGCGCGGGCCAAGCCGAGCCCGATGCCGCCTGCGGCCCCGGTGATGACGGCGACACGATCTGCGCTGGTGGAGCTCGTCGCCATGGCCGTGACCATACTCAACCGTATGGCGGCTGGTGACCGACACCAGCCAGAGGGTCTCAGCCCAAGAAACGCCTTAGCACGTTGCGAGTGATGATCTCCACTTGGGGTTCCCGCTGTGCGAGCCCGTGGCACCACTCCGTGGTTCCTGCGCAGAAAACCTCTCCATCGCCCTTGGTCATGTGGGTGATGACCGCACTTCCGTAGCGGAGCCGGTCACGGATCTCGGCGGTATCGCTGCCGGCGAGAGCGTCAGCCGCAAATGCCAGATCCCCGTCGGCGATCGAGAGCAGGCTGCCGGCGTGGCCGTGATCCTCTTCGGAGAGCGTCACAGGCGTCAGAGCGAGGATCTCCAGGTGCGCAGGAGTCCCGTCCTCGCCGGTCGGGTAGGGGAGTCCCGCGTGAAACGAGTAATCGATGCCGTCGGTCTCGAAACCCACCAACGGCAGATCCGCGCCGACGACATCGCCGTAGTACACGTCAGCGCCGTCGAAGGCCCAGTGACCTGGCCGGTACACGATGAAGCCGCCGGCACCTCGGGGTGACAGGCCGCCCATGCGTGAGTAGACGCCACGCAGCCCATTGGCACCGAACGTCGTCACCGGGGGATGGTTGATGTAATGAGCCTCGAACGCGCCCGTGCGCTGGTCGACATCGGGGTTGTGACGCTGGGGATCGGCATGCGCGGCGTACTTGTGGCAGACCTGGGTGTGCAGGTCGTCCTCCATGCGCACCTGCCACACGATGTTGTCGGCGAGGCGGGCGTAGCGTCCGCCCCGTTCCACGAAGCTGTCGAGAGCGCGGCGGCCGGCGGCAGTCCAATACTCGTCGTGGCCGGTGGTGACGACTGCGTCGTAACGGTCGAGCACCGCAGGATCCCGGTCGAGATCCCACTGCGACAGCAACTCGGGGCCGTATCCCTCCGCCTCAAGCCACCGGGCCGTGAGCCCGTCATAGCGCGCCCAGCCGTTCGCAATCGTCCACACCGAGTAACCGTTGCTGATGGCCCAGTCGGCAGCAGGCACGCCGACCGCGGCGCCCAGCGGAGCGGGCGGAGCTGCCAGGCGGGGTGCGCCGTCTGGCACGCGGATCATGCCGCGTGACCAGGGCCGATCGAAGCTGAGCCGGGGCCGGAAGCTCTGCTCGCGGACTTCGAGGGGATCGCCGGTTTGGTCGACGTGCTCGTCGGAGAAGTAGCCGCACCCGCCGCCCCAGTCGTTGTATTCCTGCCAGCTGTAGGTGGCGACGACGAGGGCCAGCTTGCTTGCGGCGCCCGGCAGCGAAGCTCGGAGCACGAAGAATGCGTCCTGGCCGACTTCGAGACCGTCCCGCTGACCGCGGCACACCACGACGTAGCCGCCGCTGGGCCACTCCGCTGGGATCTCGAAGGTCGCGGCCACCGGCCAGCCACACCCTGCGGCAACGACATCGTCGGGAACTGGATGCTCACTGCCTCGCAGGCCCGTGACCTCATGCACCTTCTCGAAGGCGGCACCATCGCGCCAGACTTCGAACCCCCACGTATCTGCCGTGGTCGACACGTGGAGTTCGACGGTTTCACCGGGTGCATAGCTGGGTCGACCCGTGTAACACCAGATCTGGAGAGCGTTGGGTTCTTCGATCCAGCCGTCAGCCGTGAGGCGTTCGAGCCACGACTGCCACTGGCCCTCAGCCGTGCCGCGACCGGCTGGGATACCGCGGTCGCCCCGACGAGCCTCGGTCACGGGGTGACGATCACTTTGCACTGGTCGGTGGGCCGCCGCAGAGCTTCGAATGCTGCGGGGAGTTCGTCGAGCGTCACACGGTGGCTCAGCATGGGAGTGGGATCGAGCCGGCCCGCGGCGATCATCTCGATGACGAAGGCGTTCTCCTCGGTGGTGTAGGTAGCCGGGAATCGCACCGTCGGTTCCTTGAAATAGGCAGCGACATGGTCGATCGAGTCGGGCTGCATGCACACCCCGCCGGCAATGACCGAGCCCCCGTGCCGCACGATGTCGATCGCTTGGGACAGCACGCCAGGCAACCCCACGCACTCGATCACGATGTCGGGGGGCTGGCCCAGCAGATCTGTCACGGCAGCACCCATGTCGTCGACACCCGAAGCGTCGATCAGATCGGTCGCGCCCATGACGGTTCCGAGCGACAGCCGGTGAGAGACCATCTCGCTCATGACCACGCGGCGCGCGCCGAAGAACCGCGCCCACGCCACGGTCGCGAGCCCGATCGGACCGCCGCCCATCACCAGCACCCGGTCGCCGATCGACAGGTTGGCCTCACGCACCAGCATCAGGCCCGTGGCCAGCGGCTCGACTGATGCGGCAATGTCGAGCCCGACGCCGTCGGGGACGCGCAGCAGGTCGTTGGTGTGCACGCGGAGCAGCTCGGCGTAGGCACCGTCTGGCTCGTCGGGACCGAGGGCGCCGATGAACCTGATCTGGTCGCAGCGATGACCCTGGCCGATCAGGCACCAGCCGCAGCTGCCGCAGGTGAACCGCGAGACTACGAAGACCCGATCGCCGACCGACCACGTACCGATGGGATCGGGGCCGAGTTCTGAGATGATGCCGGCGACCTCGTGTCCCAAGATGCCCCCGGGTCGGGCGATGCCGCCAGGTGCGGTTGCATGCAGGTCTGAGCCGCAGATGCCGCAGGCATGAACTCGCAGGACGGCCTCACCGGGGCCTGCGTGGGGCTCGGGCACCTCCGCGAGGCGCAATGGCATGCCTGGCCCGTCGAATACAGCCGCTCGCACCTCAGCTCCCTTCCCGAGGTCCTCCTCGTGGCGTCGGTCGTAATATGGATCGCGGGTCAGGTTAGATCGCCGGATCAGGAGCGCACCCTGGCGAGCGACTCTGCAGGGGAGCCATTCGTGACGCAGCCCGCCAACACCGTCCTGTCCATCCCCGAGCCGCGAACGGTGCGGCTGATCGACAAGCCGTATCCGGTCATTACCTCAGGGTTCGTCATAGTTGAGGTGGCCATCGCGCCGGTGTGCAACGAGGCCCGCATCTATCGCGATCATCAGTTCGAATGGCACGACGGCCCGACCCATCTCGGACACGAGGGGGTGGGCACCATCGTGGAGACGGCACCCGGCTCCCGATTCGATGCAGGCGATCGGGTCATCATGTTCCAAGGCAATAGCTGCCAGACCTGCTTTGTCTGCACCCAGGGCCTGTCTCCGACTCATTGCCTGGGCATCCCCTATGAGGGACACCCTGACGGCATGGCACCCCAAGACGTGACGGCGGGATTGCTGGGCATCGAGCAGGTCAACGGCAGCGAATCCGGCGGTTTCGGGATGGCGCAGTACCGGATCGCGCCCGAGCACATGATCGTGCGCGTGCCCGACGGCCTGCGTTTCGAGCACGCCGCAGCGGGCAACTGCACGTTGGGGCCGTCCTTCACCGCCTGCGAGGAGTTCGGCGTCGGCGCGGGCGACGTGGTGCTCGTCGGCGGCATTGGATTCATCGGACTCGGTGCCGTGGTCAATGCGCTCTACCGCGGTGCAACCGTCATCGTGCTGGGTCGCCATCGGTACCGGATGGACCTGTGCCGGACTTTAGGCGTGCACGCTGTCATCGATCCAGACGATCCCGACTGGCTGGCGCAGGTGCATGCCCTCACCGGCGACCGCGAGGGCGCGGATGTGGCGTTCGAATGCTCTGGTGCGCCGTACTACCTCGAACGCTGCTTTTCCGGTCTG
>JAJDTF010000042.1 GCA_022827265.1 Acidimicrobiia bacterium
GGGTAGCTGTGCCAGCCCTGCTCGACCGAGCCGTTCTCGCGGAACCAGCAGCGATCGCTCATCTGCGGGTCGGCACGCAGCTGCGATTCGCGCAGCACCGGCCCGGCGGGCACGCCTGCTCGCTGGCACAGGTGGAAGACCTCAGCGGAGGTGCGCGCCGAGGTCCAGGCGCTGATGCGCTGGTCGATGTGGTCATGGTGCTCGATGCGCCCGGCCAGTGTTGCCAGTCGTTCGTCGTCGGCAAGGGCGGATTGATCGGCGTTGTCGGGCGCCCGCGCCGCTCCGTCCGTGCCGCTGTCACGGGCATCTCCGACGAGTGAGGATCGGTTTCCGTTGCCGCCGTCGATCAGCCGCGCCAACCCATGCCAGTGGTCGTCGGTCTCGCAGGCGATCACCGCCCACTCGTCGTCGTGGTCTGGCCGAGCGGGGTCGACAGCGCACGGGTAGCAGCCCTGCGGCGCACGCGCGATCGAGCGGTTGCCGACCGGCCCGTGCCGGGTTCCGGTGGCCGCAGCGTCGATGAAGTACTCACCGATGTGCTGCATCACGTTCTCCGACTGGGAGAACTCGATCAGCTCGCCGACGCCCGTGCCGCCGTTCCCGTCGGTGCCGTCGCGGCGCCGCAGCACGGCCAGCAGCGCGAACGCTGCGGTAGCAGCGCTGGCGGGGTCCATATGGAAGACAGATGTCAGGCTCGTGGGGTCCTCATCGGCGTAGCCGCGCAGCCCGGTCAGCCCGCAAAGCGCCTCGAAGTTGGCGCCGAAGCCGACCCAATCCGAATACGGCCCTTCGAGGCCCATCGGCGGCATTCGCAGCACGATGGTGCGCGGGTTGACGGCATGCACAGTGTCCCAGTCGAGGCCCAGCTTCGGCAGCACGCCGAGCGAGTTGTTCTCGACGATCACGTCGCACTCGCGCACGAGGCGGTGCAGCGTGGCGCGTCCCAGCTCCGTGCGAGGGTCGAGGGTGCAACTCAGCTTGCCCCGGGCGTGGGCGCTGAACAGGTTCTGGCGGTTCCAGGGGCGACGACCCGGGTCGTGGTCGGGGTAGCCCGACAGGGGGCCCAGTTCGGGGTTGATCTCCTTGGGCGGGCGGGGCATCAACCCCCGGGTAGCGGTGGGGAATACGAATGGATTGTCCACTCGGATGACCTGGGCGCCGAGATCCCCCAAGTACATCGTGCAGGCAGGACCGGCCCACACGACCGTCATGTCGAGGACGCGGATGCCGTCCAACGGCAGTCCCGCGGGCGGTCTCGCACTGGGCGTGACGGGCGCCGGCGCGTTGCCGCTGGGGCCACTGCTGCGTGCCCCTGCCCGCGCCTGTTCGGCGACGCCAGCCCGTATGTCGGCATCGTGTTCTCCCAGCAGCGGTGCAGGGCGTGGTGCAGCACGTGCAGGCAGTGGGGAACTGGTCGCTGGCGATCCGTGGACCCGGAACGGTGCGTCGAGCTGGGTGACGGTGCCGGCCGCCGCATGTTCGACAGGCACGAAGAAACCGCGGGCAGCGAAGTGCGGATCGTCGAGCAGATCGATGGGCGCATTCAGCGGCGTCACGCCCCACTTGTTGACCTGGGCCGCGGCGGCCACTGTGTCCTGCGTGTGCCCTGCCAGCCAGACGAACAGCGACGTCTCGACGATGTCGGGCAGATCGGGGTCGGCGATCCAAACCGGGTTTGCGAATCGCTCAACCAGCGAATCGCCGTCGCCCTCATCGCCGCCCAGACCGGCTTCGGTGAGCGTCTTCACCATGCGCGGCGCCCATGAGGGCAAGGTGAACACCAAGGCCCAGCCGTCCGAGGTGGGGTAGAAGCCCACCGGCGATGCCCGCTGCGGCTGCCGGGCGTCGCGACCCACATCCGAGCCGGTGTATGCCTCGTAGAGCAGGTACGACGCGCGGCGGTCGATGGTGCCTGCCTGAGCTTCGAAGGCTGACACGTCGATGTGGGCGGACCGCCCCGTCCGCTGGCTCATCATGAGCGCGGCCAGCGTCGGCACGGCCGCGAGGTTGCCGACTTGATAGGAGGTGACGTCGCCGCTGAGCTTGACCGGCTCGCGCTCCTCGATGCCGGTGCCCCACATCGGGCCGCCCATGGCATAGGTGACGATGTCGCTGCCGCAGTAGCCGGCCTCCGTATAGGGACCGGTCTGTCCGAACGGCGTGATGGAGGTGAACACGATGCCCGGCCGCAACCCGGTGAGCGATTCGTAGCCCAAGCCGACACGGTCGAGATGACCGGGCGCGAACGCCTCGATCACAATGTCGGATTCGGCAGCGAGCGCCCGGACGAACTCGGTGTCATCGGCACTTGGCGCATGGCTGCCGATGTCGGCGACAACGCTGCGCTTATTGGTGTTGAGATGCAGGAAGAGCGGTGACCGTTCCAGGCTTCCGGCACCGTGCGGCGCCGTTGCGCCCTCGCCCCACGGGCCATGACGGCGGGCCGGGTCCCCGCTGGGCGGTTCCACCTTGACGACATCGGCGCCGTGGTCGGCAAAGAGCTTCCCGAGGTACGGACCCGAGATCCCCGATGCGAGTTCCAGCACCCGGATGCCGGCCAACAATCGACTCACTGCTGCCCCCTTGGCCGGCTCCGAGGACCGGTCCTGACCGGGAGAGTATGGCCGATGATCTCGCGAGGCTCGCCGGCCCGCCGGTCCGTCAGTTCATGGAGGCCAGGATCGGGGCCAGCGATTCCAGCAAGCCCCCGACATCGTCGTCACCCTCGAGACCCAGCAGGTTGGTCGTCAGCGCAATGCCGAGATCGAATGCGGGTGCGTATGCCGCGATAGTGCGGAAACCGGGCACGCCGCCACCATGGGTGTAGATGGTCAGGCCGAGGATCTCGTCGGTCGATATGCCCAAGCCGTAGTCATTGGCGGGATCCGGGTGACCGGTCGTCATGAGCGCGACCTGGTCTTCATCGAGGATGTCTGTCGCGAAGAGTCCCCGTATCAGCAGCGCCACGTCGCCGATCTGCGCTTCGATGCCGCCGCCGGTCCATCCCGCGGAACGCGCGAAGTCGCTCGGCATGGTGCCGATGTCCACGAAGATGGCGTCGTTGTGGGTGATCTGGTTGTCGGTGGTGAGCCCCAGCAGCGGTGCCATCAGGTAGCCGATCGTCCCGCCGACGTACCCGTTCGCCGTGGGCTCGGGCGGGAACTCGTCAGGAGTGAGGTACGTGTGCTCCAGACCGAGCGGCTCGAACACACGAGCCCGCAGCTCCGCGGCTGCCGAGTTGCCGGTGACCGCTTCCACCAACAGGCCCGCTGCGAGATAGCCGGTGGTGTTGTAGTGGAATTCGGTTCCCAACTCGGCAACGGGTCCGTAGGTGGCGGCGAATTCCAAGATCTCTTGTGGCGAGATCTGCTCGCCCAGCCGGGGCGCCGCGAGTTGGTAGAAGCTGACGTCGAACGCGTACTCGACAAAGCCCGAGGTATGCCCCAGCAGGTCACGCACGGTGACTGCGGCGGCGTGCTCGTACCCCGGCGCCCAGCCGTCGCCGAGGTACTGCGCAACCGGCGCGTCGAGCTCGAGCAGGCCTTCGGACACGAGCTGAAGCACGACAGCAGCGGTGACCGACTTGGTGACCGAGCCGATGCGCACATGGTGGTCGACGGTCATGGGAGCGCTTGTCGCAATATCGCTCACACCCCAAGCGAACGTGCTGGGCTGGGCACCGCCTTGCGTGATGCCCAGCACGATGCCGGGCGCGCCGGTGCGATCCATCCAATCCCCGATCGCGGCGCCGAGCGGGTCAGCTGGCTCGCCATCGGGTTCGGGCTCGCTGCCGGGCTCAGCCTCCGGCTCGTCCTGCGGCACAGCCGTCGTGGTCGGATCGGCGGTAGTGGCAGGCGGCGCTTCGCTGGTTGCCGGAGGCAGGGCGGCAGTCGTGGGTGCCGGGGCAGCAGTCGTGGGCGCTGGCGCCTCAGTGGTTGCGGGAGGCGGAGCGGTGCCGGTCGGCGCTGCTTCGTCGGCGCCGCTGCAGGCCGCCACCAGCAGACCGGCTGCCAGCACGGCCGATGCGAGTCGTTGCATGCAGAAAGCGTAAGAGGCCGAGCCCAAAGGCGAAGCTGTGTCCGGCGCGGCCCGTGAGCCCGCATCTCATGAGACTGTGAGCCCGCCTCCTCTCGGAATCGGGAACACGAGCCCGGAGCGAGGGGCAGGCCTGCCGGGCTACGGGTCGCCGGGCGAGTCATCTGGCACCCGTCGCGGGCAGAATATGTCGCCGCTTGCGCCCCTGCGAGTGCGCTGGCAGCGACATTCTGCGAATATCCGCCGTTGACTCTGCGGAGACAGGCCGCACGGCCTCACGAGATAGGGGATCGACGTGAATCTGGGAATGCTGCTCTTCATGCCGGCGACCATCGCCGGCGATCAGGTCATCCTGATCGACACCTCGACGGAAGCCGGCGGCGGCACGGCCCGCGAAGTCACCTATCAGGAGCTGCTCGACAACGTCGGACGGGTGGCCGGGATGCTGACCACGCTCGGGGTCAGCGTCGGCGACCGGATCGGGGTCTTTGCCACCAACAGTGTCGAGTGCGTTGAGGCCATCTTCGGAGGTGCTTTCTGCGGCGCTTCTGTCGTACCGATGAACTTCCGGGCAGGCCAGGAGGAGACAGCGCACCTGCTCAGCGACAGCGGCATCAGCGTGCTGTTCACCGAGTCGCGCTACCTGGATCTCGTCAACGAGAACAAGCCGGATGACCTCGAGCACGTCTACGTGCTGGACGACCCGAGTTCATTCGCTGCCGTCCGCGATGAGTCCTTCGAGTTGCCAGTCCCCGAGGAGGTCGAGTTCGACGGGCTGTGCACGCTGCTGTACACCAGCGGCACGACCGCCATGCCCAAGGGCGTCAAGCTGACGAACGGCGCGATCACCGGGTACGTCATGGGCGCCAATGATGCCGCTACCGGCGAGGACATGGGCCGGATGGCGGTTGCGGCGCCGCTGTACCACATCGCCGGGCTGACCTCGATGCTGAACGCGCTGTACAGCGGGCGAGTGGTCGTGCTGTTGCCGCAATTCCAGGCCGATTCGTGGATCGACTGCATCCAGCGCCACAGCGTCACCCACGCCTTCCTGGTGCCCACCATGCTGGCCCGGGTGCTGCATGCATCGAACTTCTCGCCGGACGCGTTTGGCAGCCTCGAGGCAGTCACCTACGGCGCGGCGCCCATGCCGCCCTCGGTCATTCGCCACGCAATTGACGAGTTCCCGCCCAACGTGTCGTTCGCGGGGGCCTACGGCCAGACCGAGACGACGTCCACGGTGGCGGTCCTCGATCCCGACGACCACCGCATCGAGGGCACACCGGAAGAACAGGAACGCAAGCTGCACCGGCTGTCGTCAGTGGGACAGGTGCTCGAAGACGTGCAGGTTCGGATCGTGGACGCCGACAGCGGCGAGCCGGTCGGGCCGGGCGTGATCGGCGAGGTGCAGCTGTGGACCGACCGGGCGATGGATGGCTACTGGGGCCAGGACGAGAAGACCAGGGTCACCATCGACGACGAGGGCTGGGTGCACACCGGCGACCTCGGCTACCTCGACGATGACGACTACCTGTTTCTGCACGGCCGCACCGGCGACATGATCATCAGGGGCGGCGAGAACGTGCTGCCCGACGAGGTCGAGGCCATCCTCTACGACCATCCAGACGTGCTCGAAGCTGCCGTGGTGGGCCTTCCCAGCGAGGAATGGGGCGAGCGCGTGGCGGCTGCCGCCGTGGTCCGCCCCGAGGCCGCCACTTCCGGCGACGATCTGGTTGCCCACGCCCGGGAGCGGCTGGCACCGTTCAAACGCCCCGAGTTCGTGCATCTGATGGATGAGCTGCCGCGCACCTCCACCGGCAAGCTGCTGCGCCGCGACCTCATCCCCATGCTCGACGAACTGGGCATCTGAGGCCGATCTCAGGCCTGGGGCTTACTGCCGACGAATCCTGCCCCGGCTGCGGCGGCAGCAGCTTCGGCCGGGATCCCGATGCCCAAATAGCCCTCGATACGGGCCAGCCGCTCGCGGCCGTCTCTCACGTCGACCCGCACTTCACCGATCTCGGCTCGCACGGCTGCGATCTCGGCTCGCACGGCGGCGAACTCGGCTCGCATCTCGGCCCGCAGTCGCTCTGTGGACCGCTGTTGGTGCCACACGATCGCAAGCACGGCCACTGCCGCCGAGATGACTTGGGTGAGGATCACCGCGTCCACGCCTTGAACATAGCACTGCACCGTAGCGTGGAAACAAACAAACTCAATGTAATTTATTTAAAAATGCTGAAAATCAATCGTTGTCGATGCGCGGTGAACCGCGTTGTGTAGCGACGATGGGCTGCGCCGCGGTAGGCACGACGGCTATGGCGACGGAGTATCGGGATGATCATCTGCATCTGCTGGCGTGTGCCGCCGCACGCCGTTCGGTGGACGTGCAGGCCGCGACATCGATGGGGCAGCTATTGGACGTCGTTCAGCAAGCTGCACGCAGGGCAGAGGCGTCGACGCTCTTGCAGAACCGCCGAGGCAGCACAATGCGGCACGGCGGCGGTTCGTCGTCGTGGCTGAGAGTGTGGGGCTACGACGACGCGTTGCTGGCCGAGCGCCGTCACCCCACCGTCGCCGAGCTCGACGCTGCCACCGAGGATGTTCCGACCGTCGTGCACCACGTCACCGGCCATGTGGCGGTGGTGAATACGGCTGCAGGCCGAGCGTTGGGCCTGACGTCTGGCGACGTGCTCGTCGAGCGTCAGGATCTGCTGGCAGCGGTGCCCCGAGCTGATCGCGGCGCGACGGTGGCGAGCGTGGCCGAGGTGCTGGCTGACTTGGCTGCCGAGGGCATCACCGCCTGCACCGACGCAACTCACACCAACGACCTCGCGGCGCTGGAGCTGCTTGCAGAAGCAGCTGCCATGTCGCCATCCATTGACGTCACGGCGATGGTGGGTGCCGATCGGCTCGACTCGCTCGGCGGTCTTTCCTTCGGCGGCGAGGTGCGCGGCTCAACCGCAGCGGGTGCCGTTGGCAGTGTGCAAATCGGCCACGCCAAGGTGATGCCGCCCCATGACGACGACAGCGCCATTGCCGGTCTGGTGGCGATGGCCCGCCAGCACGGCTTCCCGGTGGCAATCCACGTCATGGACATCGACACGCTGCAAGCGACCCTCGACGCGCTCGAGGCGCACCCGCCAACGCCGGCCGGCATGGCGACGAGCGACGCCGGTCGCCCAGTGCCCGACCGCCCAGTGCCCGATCGCATTGAACACTGCGCGCTCGCACTGCCCGAACAGCTCGACCGCATCGCCAGGCTCGGCGTCGCGGTCGCGACCCAGCCCAGCTTCGTGACCCGCCGGGCGCAGAAGTACCGAGAACAGCTCACTCCGACTGAGCAGGCATGGCTCTGGCCGCTGGCCAGCCTGCTGCGTCGCGGCATCCGCGTGACGCTGTCTTCTGACGCTCCGACGGTTCCCCCCGATCCCGCCGAGTGGATAGCAGCGGCCACCGGTCGGGATCTCGCGCCCAACGAACGAATTGACGCCCAGACCGCTCGCCGGCTCTGTCTCGCCGAGCGGTGAGTAACCTGCCGCTTCGCCGCTGCGAGCACGGGGAGGACCGATGGCCGGGCCGATGGAGGGCATCCGCGTCGTCGAGTTGGGCGTGTGGATCGCTGGACCCGCCTGCGGCGGGATCCTGGCTGACTGGGGTGCCGACGTTCTCAAGGTGGAAACCCCAGACGGCGACCCGTTCCGTTCGCTGGAGTGGCTGTACCCAGGCGACAGCAACCCGCCGTTCGATCTCGACAACCGGGGCAAGCGCAGCATTGCCTTGGACCTGCGGCAGCCCGAAGGCCTCGCCGCCCTGCACTCGCTGCTGGCTGACGCCGATGTCTTCCTGTCCAACATCCGGCCCGGCGGACTCGAGCGGATGGGCCTCGACTACCCCTCGCTCGCAGAGCGTTACCCGCGCTTGATCTACGCGAGCGTGACGGGCCTCTCGTTGCGCGGCGACGAGCGCGATCGCCAGACCTACGACGTCGGTGCATTCTGGTCGCGGGCCGGGATCGTCCGGTCGTTGACTCCAGAAGATGGCGACCTGCCGTACCAGCGCGGCGGCATGGGCGATCACATGACTGGGCTGGCCGCAGCGGCCGGAGTCGCGGCAGCGCTGTTCCACCGCACCAGCACCGGCAAGGGCCAGCTCGTGGAGTCGTCGCTGTTGCGCCTAGGCACCTACTTGCTCGGCTGGGACCACAACGTCACCGCCATGACGGGTGCCGAAACCGAGGCCTGGGGGCGCGACAGCCCGCCCAATCCGCTCATCAACTGCTATCGCTGCGGTGACGGCGCGTGGCTCTGGATGCTCGGCCTCGAAGGCGACCGACATTGGCCGCACGTGGTGCGCGCACTGGATCGTCCCGAGTGGGAGGACGACCCCCGTTTTGCCGACATCGTGCTCCGCCTCGAGAACACCGCCGCCCTCACTGCTGAGATGGACGCCGTCATGGCCACTCGCACACGCGCCGAGTGGGGCGAGATCTTCGATGCAAACAACGTCTGGTGGGCGCCTGTGCAGTCGACGCTGAATATGCGGTCCGACCCGCAGGCCCACGCTGCGGGCTGCTGGGTGAGGGTGCCCACACCCGCTGGCGGCACGACCGAGATGGTCGCGACACCGGTGGATTTCTCAGAGAGTGCGTGGGCTCCCGGCGGCCCGCCGCCCGAGCTCGGTCAGCACACCGAGCTGATCTTGCTGGAGCACGGCTACGACTGGGACGACATCGAGCAGCTGAAGCAGGCAGGTGTCATCCCCTGACGCGTGCACGCCGAGAACGGCCGCGCGTCGAGACGACGGCTGGGCGTGAGATAACTTCGATCCGCCGCGCCGCCGTGCGCCCAGAGCTCGGGGCTCGACAACCCGGGTGCGCAAGATGGGGCGGCGGGGAGGGAGAGGGGATGATCGAAGCGGTCAGCGCTCGTGTCCTGACGCCCGAATGGGCGCCGACGGTCATCCCCGCGCCATACGACGCACTGACACGCGACGAGCGGGCCCAGCATCTCGCAGAGAACCCCGACTCGTTCGCACACGTAGCCGGATCGCCGCCGGAGACCTTCGGCCACCCGAGCGAGCACCTGCGACACGCCGCCCGCAGCACCGAGGCGCTGGACCGGCTGATCGGGCTCGGTGCCTTCGGAGCCACCCGGGCGCCGAGCCTCTACGTCCATTGCGTCGAAGCAAACGGCTACATCCAGCACGCGCTGCTGGGAGCTGTCGACCTCAACACCCACGAGCTGCGGCCCCACGAGGACACTCAGCCGGGCCGGGTCCACGGCTTGGCGGTGCACTTCACCGAGGTCGGCCGCATGTCCAGCCCGGTGGTGGTCACCGCGCCGAGACTGGACAGCGTCGTCAGCGTCATCGAGGCCACGCTCGCGGCAGCGGGCGATCCTTCGCCGCTGGAGCCTCTGCTGGACACCAAGACCGCTGACGGGGCCCGTGTCACGCTGTGGCCGGCAGTGATCCAAGCCGGCACCAGCGTCGACCTCGAGGGCCCGCTGTACATCGTCGACGGGCATCACCGGGTCGCCGCTGCCCGCCAGGCCGGCTTCACCCAGGTGCTCGTCGCGCTGGTGCCGGCCTCGGAGTTGCATCTCGGCGGCTTCGACCGGGAATTGAGCGAACTCGACATCATGCCGAGGCGCGTGGCCGAGCTGCTGGGCACCCGCTGCGAGGTTGTCGACGCTGCCGATGCCGCTGCTGCTCGCCCGACCGAGCCCGGCTGGATCGGCGTCGGCGTGGCCGGACATTGGTTCCGGGCGCGACGCCTCGATGTCGATGACCCGGCCGACATGCCCTCGGGTGTCGACCCGGCGAGCGGACTCGATGCGGCGTTCGTGCACGACTTCGTGCTGGCCGAGATCTTCGGCGTCACCAACGCCTCCGATCCCAGGATCACCTACCGGCCCACCAGCGTTGCCGTGGCCGATGCGCCCGTCACGATCATGCTGGCGCCTGCGCCGCTCGACGCGGTCTTTGACGTGGCAGATTTCGGCGGCGTGATGCCCCCGAAGACCACCTACTTCCTGCCGAAAGCCCGATCGGGCGTGCTGCTGGTCCGCTGTTGATGGGCCCCGTCCGGTGCTGATCGCGCTCACGGGCGGTGCTCGCAGCGGGAAGTCCAGGGCGGCCGTCGCATTGGCGAATTCGCTGGACGCCCCGGTGACCTTCATCGCGACGGCCGAAGCCGGCGATGCCGAGATGGCCGAGCGCATCGAGCGCCACCGCGCAGAGCGGCCTGCGGGATGGACGACGGCCGAGGCGCCGATCCACCTCGTCGACGCTGCAGGACAGGTGAACCCGGCCGAGACGGTCGTGATCGACTGCCTGTCCATGTGGGCGGCGAACCGGATGCTGGAGGGAAGCCGTGCCGACGCCGGCGCCGATGCCGCACGTGTGAGCGAGATCATGGCCGAGACCCGCGAGCTGGTCGCTTGCCTGCAAGGACGCGTGGGCACCTCCATCGTGGTGACCAACGAGGTCGGCTCGGGCGTGGTTCCGGCTACGCCGCTCGGGCGCGCGTACCGCGACGCGCTGGGTTCAGCGAACCAGATCGTCGTCGGCGCTGCGGATCGGGCCTGCCTCGTCGTGGCTGGACGGCTGCTGGAACTTGCCGCGCCTGACGGCTGGACCTGAGGCGGTGCCGGGATTGTCGTCTGGAGATCGCCGGCACCGCACCTCGTCCCTGCTCGAGCGAATGCTGGTGGACCTCCCAGGGCCCGACGAGGCTGCGCAGCAGACCGTGGCGGAGCGGGCGTCGGGAATCCTGCGACCCGCCGGCGCATTCGGACCGCTGGACCGGGTGGCAGCGTGGCTGGCCGGTTGGCAGGGGACCATCGAACCACGTGTCGAACGCCCGGCGGTGCTCGTGTTCGCGGCCGACCACGGGGTTGCTGCGGAAGGCGTGAGCGCCTATCCCGCCGAAGCCACGGCGGCGATGGTCGAAGCGGTCGCCCAGGGAGTCGCGACCATCTCGGCGGTGGCGCGCTTGGTGGGCGCCACGGTGCGTGTCGACGATCGTGGTGTCGGTGATCCCACCGGAAACCTGCGGGTGACCGATGCGATGACGCCGGCCTCGTTCGACGAGGCCGTCGAGGCGGGCGCTGCCGCGGTGTCCGAGGCAGCCGGCGACGGGGCGGACTTGGTGATCCTCGGTGAGCTGGGCATCGGCAACACCACTGCAGCGGCGGCGGTCTGCGGCGGGCTCTTCGGCGCGGATGCTGAGTCGCTGGACGAGGCGGCTGCGCTGTGGACCGGACCGGGCACAGGTGTGGAGGGCGACGCCCTGGCCCACAAGCGAACGGTGGTGCGGGACGCGCTGGCTCGCGTCGGGGAGGTCGCGCCGCTGGAGACACTTCGGCGGCTGGGTGGCCGTGAACTTGCCGCAATGGCCGGGGCGGCCGTGGCAGCGCGGCATCGCTCGATGCCGGTGGTGATCGACGGCTTCATCTGCACTGCGGCGCTTGCGGCCCTGCAATTGGCCCAAGCGGACAGCCTGGATCACTGCATCGCCGGGCACTGCTCGGCTGAGCCGGGTCACGAGCACTTGCTGGAGCGGCTCGGTCTCGAGCCGTTGCTGCGCCTCGATCTGCGCCTCGGCGAGGGCTCGGGGGCGCTCGCGGCCGTTCCCATCATCAGGATCGCAGCGACTGCGGTCACCGATGTCGCCACACTGGCCGAGTGGGGCCTGGCGTGAGCTTGCGAAACGTAGGGGATTCGGCGTGAGCCTGCGAAACGTGGGGGACTCGGCGTGAGCCTGCGCTTTGCGTGGGCGTTCCTGACGCGGCTGCCGGGAGGCGCACACCCGTCGACCGAGCGGGACCTGGGCCGCAGCGTCCCATGGTTCCCACTCGTCGGCGCGATCGTCGGGGTGCTGAGCGGCGGGGTGTTCTGGGCCGTGTGGACGCCGCTCGGCGCGCCGCTAGCGGCAATCCTCGCGGTCGCCACGGGCGCTGCGCTGACAGGTGCATTCCATGAGGACGGGCTCGCGGACACCGTGGATGCGCTGGGCGGGACGACCCCTGAGCAGCGCCGCGAGATCATGAAGGACTCCCGCCTCGGCACGTTCGGGACGCTGGCGCTGGTGCTGGCGACGCTGGTGCAGGTATTTGCTGTCATGCCGTTGGCCGCACGAGACGCGATCATCGCCATGGCTCTCGCCCATGGAGTCGGCCGGGCGTCGGCAGTGACAGCGATGTCATCGATGCGGGCGGCGTCGGGCTCTGGTTTGGGGCATGGTTACGCGGCCCACCTTCGGGCTGCGCCATGCGCCGTGTCGTTGCTGGTCAGCTACGGCGCGGCGTTCGCTCTCGGGCCTGTGGGTGTGTTTGCCGTTGGTGCGGCGACCGGTGGTGCAGTGTTGGTCGGGCTCGTCGCTTACCGCCGGTTCGGCGGCATGACCGGTGATGTCCTGGGCGCGACCGCCCAAGTCAGCCAGATTGCCGGGCTGGTGGCGGTGTCGCGACTGCTCGACGACTTCGGCTGGTTCTGGACCTAGAGTCCTGGCAGAACACCCCGCCCTCTAGTTCGAACGAGCCGACCGAGGATGCGCAAACCCATCGAACCATCAGCAGAGGACAGAACGAGAAGCGATGGCTTCGCGGCGATGGCCATGCTGGCACTGACCATCGGCTTCATCATCGCCATCATTGCGTTTGCCATCGCGTAGAGGCCGGACTGAGCCCTCCTCAAGCGAGAACGGCCGCAGCACGCAGGTCCGCTCGGGCCCGACGCTCGGATCCTCGGCAGCCCGATGACGGCTGTGCTTGAATGACCCACTTGGCAGGCAGTGCCGGATCGGCGCGCCATCAGGTCTGCCCAGTCCCTAGGGAGGGGAACTACATGACGACCAGCGAACGTGATGCGACGCGCCATTCGAGGCGGCGAGCGTGGCGGACGATGGCGGCACTGCTCGCTGTCTTCGCACTGATTGCCGCCGCATGCGGTGGCGACGACGGTGAGGATGACAGCGCGAGTGCAACCGAACCCGCGCCCACAACCACCGCGGCGGCCGCCCCCGAGACCACGCAAGCGCCCGCTGACGCGGCCCCGAGCGGCGAGCCCATCAAGGTCATGACGGTCACGACCCTCAACGCTGCGGGTCCGACGTATCACAACATTGCGAACACCGCCAATGCCTACGCCGATTACATCAATGCCCGCGGCGGCATCGGCGGCCGCCCGCTGGAAGTCACGGTCTGTGACGAGATGTTCGACCCTGCGGTGGCTGCGGCATGTGCCCGCGAGGCTGTCGAGGAGAACATGGTGTCGGTCGTCGGCTCGTTCACGTTCTTCGCGGAGAGCATCGTGCCGGTGATCGCCGAATCCGACATCACCTGGTTCGGCCCCTGCTGCCCGATCACGCCGTCTGAGCTGACCAGCCCGCACTCGTTCCCCATCGGCAACCAGCCGATGTATGCGGTCGGCATCATCAAGCGAGCGATCGACGACGGGTGCCAGGCGATCAACGCCGTGATCATCGACGGCGCCCAGATCTTCCTGCCGCCGATGGAGAACGCGATCGCGGCACTCGGCCAGAGCTTCGGAGACGTCATCATCCTGCCGCCGACAGCGCAGGACTACTCCTCGGAGGTTGCCCAGGCGACGACCGACGCCGACTGCGTGATCGGCATCGTCTCTGAGACGCCGTACATCACCTGGAATACGGCGTGGACCCAGTCGGGCACCGACGCTCGCCAGTACGGCCCGCAGGGCAACCTGAACGAGATCTCCGCTGCCGGCAACGAAGAGTCCACCGACGGCGACATCATCGGCGGCATGTACCCCGACATCTCCACCGCACCGTGGGACGAGTACCGGCTGGCCCTCGAAGAAGGCGGCTGGGACACCACCGAGCACGACTACAACAGCCTGGGCGGCATGGGCACGTGGGCGGCGTTCGCAGCCTTCACCCAGATCGCCGAGACCATCGACGGCGAGATCAATGCGACCTCGTTCTTCGAGGCTGCATCGGCCACCGACAACCTCGATCTCGGCGGCATGGTCCCGGTGCTCGACTTCACCCAGGAGTGGACCGATGGTCTGCCGGGGTTCCAGCGCCTGTTCAACCGCAGCGTCGTGTTCAGCAGGCTGGAGAACGGCAAGGTCGTGCCGCTGACCACCGAGTTCGAAGACGTCGGCGATCTGGCCACCGGCAACGCCGGCTGACCTTCATCTGAGTCAGTCATCCGAGTACTGACGCCCGCGTCGGGGTGGCCCGAGTGAGCGATCACCGGCCATCCCGGCGCAGGCGCGAGCCGGCCTAGCGCCGCTGCGACGGGAGCACCATTGGACGAGGTCATCCGCTTCGCTCTGCTGGGTTTCGGGGTCGGCGCCCTGTACGCGCTGGCCTCCCAAGGCTTGATCGTCGTCTACCGCGGCACCGGCGTACTGAACTTCTCCCTCGGCGCAACCGCAATAGCGGGCGTGTTCGTGCAGTGGGAACTGCAGAACCGGGCCGGCTGGCCGTTCCTGCTCTCGGCGCTGACAGGCGTCGCGCTGTCAGCGCTGCTCGGCGCCCTGACGCACTGGGTGATCATGCGGCCGCTGCGACGCGCCAGCACGCTGATCCGCGTCATCGCGACCCTCGGCGTGCTTATCTTGATCCAGGCCGGCGTGGTCATCCGGTACGGCTCCAACGCACGTCAGGTGGACAGTTGGCTGCCCACCAACCGGGTGACGCTGTGGGGCGAGGTTGCCATCACCGTCGACCGGCTGATCCTGTTCGGCGTGGCATGCGTATTCGCCGTGGTGCTGTGGTCAATGTATCGGCGGAGCCACTTCGGCCTCGCCACCGAGGCAGTGTCCGAAAGCGAGCGATCCGCATCGGCCATCGGCTTGTCGCCGAATGTGATCGCCATCCAGAACTGGGCGCTGGGCTCGGCCATCGCTGCGGTTGCGGGAATCTTGGTGGTGCCCATCATCACGTTGCAGGTCACGGCCATGACATCGCTGGTGCTCGCAGCGTTGGCCGCGGCGCTCGTCGGGGACTTCCGGTCGTTCCCCATCGCCACCGCCGCCGGCCTGGCGTTGGGCATCGGTCAGACGCTGGTGGGCCGCTATGTCGACCAGCAAGGGCTGGGGCAGTCGCTGCCCTTCCTGGTGATCGTGGCTGTGCTGGTGTTCAAGGGCCGGTCGCTGCCGCTTCGGGACTACTTCCTGCGCGAGCTGCCGATGATCGGCAACGGACGCATGTCGTGGGACTGGACGATCTTCGGCATCGGCACGGTGGGGTTCCTGATGCTCACCAAGCAGGCCAAGTGGATCGACGCCCTGACCGTCACCATGGGCGTCGCGATCGTGCTGCTGTCGATCGTGCTGCTGACCGGCTACGCGGGCCAGCTGTCGCTGGCGCAGTACACCATCGCGGGGTTCGGCGCGTACGTGTCAGGACGCCTCGTTGCGGTGTTCGACATCCCGTTCCTGTTGGCGCTGGTCGCAGGCGTGCTGGCCGCCGTGCCGCTGGGATTCATCTTCGCCTTGCCGGCTGCGCGAACGCGCGGCATCAACCTGGCCATTGTCACGTTGGGGCTCGGCACCACCATCGAGCTGATGCTGTTCCGCAACCGCCAATACACCGGCGGCGTGCAAGGCACTCAGGTCGGCAGCCCTGATCTGTTCGGCCTCGACATCGGCTCCATTCGCTACCCGGAGCGATACGGCCTCTTCGTGCTGGCAATGGCGCTGCTGGCGGTGTGGGTGGTGTCCAACGTGCGTCGTGGGCGCAGCGGGCGGCGCCTGCTCGCCATCCGGACCAACGAGCGGGCCGCGACGGCGCTCGGCATCGACGTGCCCAAGGCGAAGCTGTTCGCCTTCTCGCTGAGCTCGGCTATCGCGGCGCTGGGCGGGATCGTGCTGGCATTCCGCCTGACCTCGGTCAGCTACACGTCATTCACCAACCTCACCTCGATCCTGTTCGTGGGCCTCGCAATCGTGGGCGGCGTCGGTCACCTGCTCGGTGCGTTCGTGGGCGCCACCATGGCCACCGCAGCCTTCAGCCAGGAAGTGCTCGAATCGACGTGGGATGGGGTGGGCCGCTGGACCCAGCTCATCAGCGGCATCGCCATCCTGCTCATGGTGCTCGGGTACAAGGACGGTGTCGCCGCCGAGTGGGTGAAGATCTTCCGGCTGGTGAAACGAGCCCGCAAGTGGGGCCGCTCATATTTCATCGAACTGGAAGACGTCTCCGATCCGAACGCATCAAAGAGCGAGCAGTCAAAGGTTCCGGCTCGCGTGCTGAGCATCGAGAACATGACCGTGCGCTACGGGGCCGTCGTAGCGGTCAACGATGTCAGCTTCAACCTCGCGCCGGGCACCGTCACTGGGCTGATCGGCCCGAATGGCGCCGGCAAGACGTCGCTGATCGACGCCGTATGCGGATTCGCACCCGCGGAGGGTCGAGTGGTGCTCGACGGCGAGGACATCTCGCGCGTGTCGCCCTCCAAACGTGCCCGCAGCGGCATTGCTCGTTCGTTCCAGACCCTCGAGCTGTTCGAGGACGCGACGGTGTTCGAGAACATCAGCGTCGCCGCGGACCCTCAAGACATGCGGTCGTACCTGCGCGACCTGGTGGCGCCGTCGAACCCGCCGTTCCCGCCTGAGGTCGTGCGGGCGATCATCGAGTTCCAGCTCGACGGCGACCTGCATCGTGACGTGAAGGATCTCTCGTACGGAAAGCACCGGCTGCTGGCAATTGCCCGGGCGGTGGCGATGCATCCGAGCGTGCTGTTGCTCGATGAGCCGGCCGCCGGCCTGAGCACCGCCGAGAGCGAGGAGCTGGCCGAGGTGGTCCGCCGCCTCGCCCGGGACTGGGGCATGGCAGTGCTGGTGGTCGAGCACGACATGAACTTCGTCAACGAGGTGTGCGACGAGGTGGTGGTGCTCGACTTCGGCAACAAGATCGCAGTCGGGAGCCCCGAGGAAATCCGTCTCGACCCGGCCGTCGTGGCCGCATACCTGGGAGCCGAGGCCGACGAGCACGACAGCGAACCCGAGCCCCGTGCGACGCACGCTGCAGGAGGCGGCGCATGAGGCCGCTGCTGCAGACGCGAAGCCTCAAGTGCGGGTACCTCAACCGGGCAGTCGTCCAAGGAGTGAACCTGAAGGTCCACCAGGGCGAGGTGGTCTGCCTGCTCGGGCCCAATGGCGCCGGAAAGACCACCACGCTGCTGACCATCGCCGGTGAGCTGACGCCCGTCGACGGAATCGTGATGTTCGGCAACACGCCGACCTTTACGCCCATGTACCAGCGCATCCGGCGAGGGGGGATCGGGCTGGTGACCGAGGAGCGCCTGGTGTTCACCAAGCTGTCGGCTCGGGACAATCTGCGGGTGGGCGGCGGTTCGGTGGAAGCAGCGCTGGAACTGTTCCCCGAGCTCGAGCCTCGGCTGGGGGTGCGCGGCGGCATGCTCTCGGGCGGCGAGCAGCAGATGCTGGCACTGGCACGGGCGCTCAGCCGTCAACCGTCGATCCTGCTGGCCGACGAGCTGTCGCTCGGGCTGGCGCCGATCATCGTCGATCGGCTGCTGGGAGCGGTCCGCAAGGTGGCCGACGCCACGGGCACCGGCGCCTTGATCGTCGAGCAGCATGCCCGCAAGGCGCTGGCGGTGTCGGATCGGATGTACCTGATGGCCCGCGGCCAGATTCTGCTGGAACTTCCGGCTGCCGAAGCCCTCGACCGCCTCGACGAAATCGAGGAGACGTACCTGACTGGCACGTCTGAGACCGAGGAAGACCACATCGAGCGTTTGCGGCGCAAGAACAAGAGAAAAGCCTGGAGGCGCCTGCGGGTGCGCGAGCGCGAGCTGACACGGCTGTCCGGCAAGCTTGCCTCGACCCGCACCGCCGCCGAAGACGACTTCTATTTCGAACGCGAACGACAACGACGACACGCGGCGATGGTCCGCCGAAAGAGGTAATCACCATGGGGTATCGCACCGCCGAGCTGCCCGATGTCGATCTCGACGAGTTTGCGAAGATTCCGTTCTTCGAACGGATGAAGCTGCTGCAGCTCCACTGGGTCGAGCACGGCTTCGGCACGCCGAAACAGACCGGCACGTTCTACGCGTGGAAGATCTTCCTGTACGCGCTGTTCGGGCTGATCGTGGCAGGCGCCTTCACTGCCGGGCTTGAGTTCAACGACATCGGCGGCTGGTGGGACGAGCCGATCCTCTACCAGAAGCTGATGATCTGGACGATCCTGCTCGAGATCACGGGGCTGGCTGCGACCTGCGGCCCGCTGGCGTTCCATTTCGACCCGCCCATCGGCGGAATCCTCTACTGGTGGCAGAACGACACCCTGCGTGTGCCGCCGTACCCCAACCATGTGCCGCTCACCAAGGGCAACCGCCGCACGCCCTGGGACACCGGCCTGTACAAGCTGATCCTGGCCAGCCTGATCCTGCTGCTGGTGCTGTCGCCCGAGCAGGTGGACGGGCTGCCCGACGGCCGCACCGGCATCCTGCCGCAGTGGGCGACGCTGATCTACTGCGGGTTGATCTTGCTGATGGCCATGCGCGACAAGATCATCTTCCTGTCGTCGCGGGCCGAGCAGTACGTGCCCACGCTGCTGTGCTTCTCGCTGTTCAGCAACTTCGTCGACATGATCATCGCCGCCAAGGTCTTCATCGTCATCATCTGGATGGGCGCCGGCTTCTCGAAGCTGCAGCACGGGTTCTCTTCGACAGTGTCGATCATGGTGCAGAACACGCCGTGGGTGGTGTGGGACCGATTCCGCAAGGCGACAGTCAAGGACTATCCCCGCGACATCCGGCCGGCTCGAACGACGCACCTGCTGGCCCATATCGGCGGCACCACCTGCGAGCTCATCATGCCGTTGGTGCTGCTGTTCTCTCCGTGGGGATGGGCGACGTGGATTGCGATCGTGTCCATCTGGATGCTGCACACCTTCATCATCTCGACGTTCCCGCTGGCGGTTCCGCTCGAGTGGAACGTGTTCTTCATCTTCTGCGCAGCGTTCCTGTTCTCGAACTTCCACGCCGGGAACGGCTACGCAGTCTGGGACATGGAGCCGGTGCTGCTGGTCATCGTGCTGGTTGCGGCGCTGTCACCCATCGTGCTCGGCGCCTTCCGCCCGCAGTACGTGTCGTTCCTGGTGGGCATGAAGCAGTACGCCGGCAACTGGGCGGCGGCGACGTTCTCGCTTCGCAACAAAGAGATCGAAGACCGGATCAACGACAAGATCGTGAAGTCCGCCGACAACCAGATCGACCAGCTCGAGCCGCTGTTCGGCCCTGAGATCTCTGAGATCTTCATCCAGAAGGCGGTGGCGTTCCGCATGATGCACCCGATGGGCCGCATGCACATCTCGGGCCTGATGTGCCACGTCGACGATCTCGACAAGCGGATCCAGCGCGAGGGCGAGTTCTTGAGCAACGTGCTGACGGGGTGGAATTTCGGCGACGGGCACTGTCTGGACGAGCGGCTGATCGCGGCCTGGCAGGAGCGCTGCGAGTACGAGCCCGGCGATGTGATTGCGGTGTTCACCGAGTCGCGGCCGGCGTATACCAACCGCGTGCAGTACCGGGTGATCGACGCAGCATTGGGGACCGTCGAGAAGGGCTGGTATCGCCACGACGACGCCTACAACTCCCAGCCATGGCTGCCTGACGGTCCGATCCCGCACACGGTGACGTGGCGGAAAGAGGGCTACGAGCCCCAGGGTGTGCCCCATCCCGGCAATGCGCGCAAGGTGCCGTCCATCGATCACGACGGAAACTGGCTGATTCCCCGCCAGACGGCCGACGGTGTCGTGATGCCCTCAGTCGACACCGGCTAATGCGGTGACGACGGCCATCGTCGTCGGCAGCGGGCCGAATGGATTGGCCGCTGCTGTTCACTTGGCCCGGGCCGGTGTCGATGTGACGGTGCTCGAAGCCGCCGAGACCATCGGCGGAGGCACCCGCAGCACCGAGATGATCGTGCCGGGCCTGGTGCACGACCAGTGTTCCGCCGTGCATCCGGTGGCGGCCGCGTCGCCGTTCCTGCGCTCGCTCGACCTCGGAAGGCTCGGCCTGCGGTGGCGCGCGCCAGTCGTCGACTGTGCTCATCCGCTCGACGACGGCTCGGCCAGCATCCTGCACCAGTCCATCGACGACACGGCTGACGGGCTCGGCGACGACGGAGCGCGCTGGCGCCGGCTGTTCGGGGCGCTGACTGCCGACCTCGACAGCTTGTTCGAAGACATCACTCAGCCGTTGCTGCGGTTGCCCCGTCACCCGGTGCTGACGGCGCGGTTCGGTGCGGCCGCCATGACCCCCGCCGCCGTCATGGGCCGCCTCTGGCGTGACGAGCCCGCCCGGGCTCTGTGGGCGGGCGTCGCTGCCCATGCGTTCTGGCGCCTGGACCGCCCCATGACCAGCGCAGTGGGCCTCATGATCCTGGCCGCGGGACACCAGTACGGCTGGGTCGTCGCCGAAGGCGGTTCGCAGGCGATTGCGAACGCGCTGGTTGCCGACTTGACGGCACATGGCGGGCAGGTGGAGGCGGGCGTGCACGTCCGCTCGGCCGCCGAGCTGCCGCCGACGGACCTGCTGCTGCTCGACGTGTCGCCGTCGATCGCCGCCGACATCCTGGGCGACCGCTTGCCGGCCCGGGTCGCCCGCGCGTACCGCAGGTTCCGTCACGGCCCGGGCGCGTTCAAGGTCGATTTCGCCATCGAGGGCGACGTGCCGTGGCAGGCGCCTGCTGCGCTCGACGCCGGCACAGTGCACCTCGGCGGAGATGCAGCCGAGGTGATCGCCGGCGAACTCGCCGTGCACCGCGGCCAGATGCCCGAACGGCCCTTCGTCCTCGTGGGCCAGCAGTACCGCGCCGATCCCGGCCGTTCAGTCGGGAACGTCAACCCGCTGTGGACCTACGCCCACGTCCCCCACGGCTACACCGGCGATGCCACCGCGGCCGTCATCGCCCAGATCGAGCGTTTCGCTCCTGGATTCTCCGAGCAAGTGGTGGGCACGGCGGTGCGCTCGACGACCGAGATGTCGGTCTACAACCCCAACTACGTCGGCGGCGACATCCTGAGCGGTGCGTCGTCGCCCCTCCAGCTGTTGTTCAGGCCCCGACTCACTCGGGATCCCTACTTCACCGGTATTCCGGGCACCTACTTGTGCTCAGCGTCGACGCCGCCGGGAGCGGGAGCCCACGGCCTGTGCGGCGTCAACGCTGCCACCAGAGCCCTCGCCGCATTGGGGACGTCCCGGTCAGCGTGAAGCCATGAGACCACAAGCAAGACGGCATCATTCGAGGCTGCTGGCGATCCCATTTGGAGCGTCGCGTTCGTCCTGATCCGAGGCGGCTCGCAGGTCGCTGCGAGCGGGCTCCACGCAGTTCGCGCCCTGTGCAGCGGTGGACGCGTAGCGTGGCTGCGACATGCCGGACTTCTACGAGCAGCCGATCCTCAACTCGCCTTACGAGGCTCCGACGCGCCATGGGAGGCTCGACGACAACCGGCAGCCCATCGGATGATCCGCGCTGGGTCTTGCGCAGCATTCAAGACGGCGGAGACTCACCATCGCGCATGAGTGCCGAGCCCCGGGCGACAGCCAGCTTGTGCCCTGTTGTCTCACGTGTGATACGTTCAGGCGATGAACGAGGTGACCATTCGCCAGCTTCGCAACCACGGCGGCGATGTCGTGGATCGGGTGCAGGGGGGCGAACGGCTCACGGTGACACGGTCTGGTCGTCCGGTGGCAGAGTTGCGGCCGTTGCCCCGCCGGCCCATCGATGCGTCGGCTTTGCTTGAGCGTTGGCGGCATCTGCCGTCGGTCGATTCTGATCGGCTTCGCTCCGACATCGACGACGTCCTGGACCCGAGCCTGTGAGTGCGGTGCACCAGCGCGGCGTGCTCGACACGAACACGGTCATCGGGTTGCCGCGGATCGTCGATGCCGATGTGCTGCCTGCGGAACCGACCATCACCGCCATCACGCTGGCCGAGCTTGCCGTCGGGCCGCTCGCGACCTCTGACGAAACCGAGCGCAGCCGCCGTCAGGCCCATCTGCAGCAAGCCGAGGCCGATTTCGATCCCCTGCCGTTCGATGACGCTGCGGCCCGCGCCTTCGGCCGGGTCGCGGCAGACCTGCGCGCAACGGGCCGAAAGCCTGCTGCACGCGCCTACGACGCGTTGATCGCGGCCACGGCAATCGCCAACGGCTTGCCGTTGTACACCGCCAATCCCCGCGACTTCGAAGGCATCACCGAACTTGAAGTCGTCGCCGTACCTCTCGGCAGCCGCACCTGAGAACAGCAGTGCCGCCGTTGGCGGCAGTTCAGGGGTCTGGTGTCAGCAACGGGATTGGGCGCTGGCCCGATGCTCGGTAGATGCGGAAATCGGAATCGAGGGTCAGGAGTTGCGCATCGGGGAAGCGCTCTGCCAGCCGCACCAGACATGCGTCAGCGAACGACATCGGAACATTGCTGTACTGCTCCATGAGGCGTCGCAGGTGCGCAATGTCGCGCTCGGACTCCGTGACAGCAACAGTGCGCACCATGCCGCGCTCTGCGAGGCGCAGCGGCAAGGCCTCGTTCGCGCCCGCACGCCGCAGCAGGAATGCAGCCTCGGAGAGGACGGCTTCGCAGGTCAGCAGCGGCGGTTCGAGGCTCTCCAGCTGCGCTGCCGCCCAGACGTAGTGAGATTCGGAACGATCCAGCGCGGCGACGAGAGGGCCGGTGTCAACGAGCGAGACTGCGACGGCCACGTTCGAAGTCCTCGACTATGGCGGCCTCGAGGTGAGCCGGATCGGTGGCCAAGTCGTCGATGCCGGAGTCTACGCAACCGACGAGATCACCCATGAGATCGGCGCAGCTCACTCTGGGCTGCTCGACTTCTGGGTCGCCGAGGCCGTCTTCGATGAGTCGCCGGACCAGATCCGATCTCGTGGTGTGACGCCGACGGGCTTCCGCGCCCAACCGGGCCTCGAGCTCGGCTGAGACCCTGACAGTCAGCATGCTCATGACGAGAAAACGTATCACAATATTGTCATACGCGGACTCGGCGGCATCCCGCGCCCTGCACATGCGCAGGCGGGTAGCGGCACAGCCAGATGACTCCTTTGGCGATGCTGCCTATGCACTGAACTCGATGGTCCTCAGAGGTCGGTCTGCTCCGTGCGTGCTGAGTGAATCGTGAGCATCAGCTCGGCGTCGTCGAGGACCCGGTACTCGGGTTCCCGTCCTGCGAGCGCGGCGCTGTTGTCGAGGATGATCGGCACGCCCTCGCCGCGCTTCTCCATGAAGTGGGTTCGGCCCTCGGTGAGCCACGGCTCGTCGGGCGCAGGGCATCGCGTCAGCAAGCTGCAGATTGTCTCGTTGCGCGCTGTCTGGCGATACCGCAGGGAATCGACAGTCAACGAGTTCGCGAGAGCGCCGGGCGAGAACAGCTCCAGTCTGTCCGAGAACAGGCGCAGACGGATCTTCGCCCCGTGTATCGCGTAGTCCCGGTGCGCGACGGCGTTCACCAGCGCTTCGAACACAGCTGCCATGTCGAACTGCGGCACGTCGACGCG
>JAJDTF010000030.1 GCA_022827265.1 Acidimicrobiia bacterium
ACCGCCCGCTCAACGTGTGGGGCCGCCAGGCGTACAACTACGCGGGCTTCGTGGCGGCCACCTCGGGTGTTGCAGCGGCATTGTCGGCACGCTCGACGGGCCGGGGGGCGCACCTCGACCTGTCCATCCACGAGACGGTCACCGGTTCGATCGAGAACCTGTTCATGCAGTACTTCTTCGACGACCTGCTGCCGCTGCCCAAAGTGGCCCCGCGCCAGGGCGCCCTGCACTGGCTGCGTGCCTACGACCTGGCCGAATGCGTGGGCGGCAGCGGCGGCTACGTCATGATCACGCCGACCCCGACGCCCGACCTGTTGCTGGAGTGGATGGTCGCCACGGGATCCGACGAGGTCGACAAGTGGATCGGCATCGACCCCGGCGAGCTGCTGCTCAACGTCGATGAGGTCATGGACGCGGTCCGGCGGTGGATCCGGCCCCAGGATGCGCGCGAGGTCTGGTGGGAAGCGCAGGAGCGGCACGTGGCCTTCGGCGGGGTGCTCGATATTGCCGAGGTCTGCGCGAACCCGCAGTTCGCGCACCGTGAGTTCTTCGCCGACGTCAATCCGCCGGACAGCGCCGCTGCGAATGGTTCGCTGGCGTCGTCCGGCACATCCGCCGCAGGCACCGCCGCGCGCACCACGCGTTCAGCTTCGGTCGACGCTCATGGCGACGCAGCGCCGGCGAGCACGACCGGCTCGGTGACGATGCCGAGCCGGCTGGTTCGCTGGAGCGATGCCGGCCGGTCGGGGGCGGTCGCACCGAGTCCGCCCGCGGGCGTTGACACGCCACTCGACGAGGTGCTCGCGTCGTGGGCGGCGCCGCCCGCCGAGGCTCGCAATGACGACTCAGACGGCGACCGGCGCCCGCTGGACGGCATCCGTGTGGCCGACTTCACCTGGGTGCTGGCCGGTCCGTCGGCCACGAAGCTGCTTGGCGATCTGGGCGCGGATGTGATCCGCATCCAGAGCGAGGAGCGCTCCACCATCGTCAACTCGCCCGACTTCCCCTACTACTTCGTGTGGAACCGTTCCAAGCGCAGCGCCACGCTCGACATGAAGCATCCCGACGCCCTGGCGGCGGCCCGGCGGCTGATCGAGACCTGCGATGTGCTGATCGAGAACTACAGCGCCGGGGTGCTCGATTCGTGGGGTCTCGACTGGGAGACCGTGCACGAGTGGAACCCGCGCCTGGTGTACGTGACGATGTCGGGCTGCGGCCATGACGGCCCGTGGCGGCATGTCATCTCGTACGCACCGACCGTGCATGCCGTGAGCGGCATCACTCACCTGACCAACTTCGCTGACCGCGGCGACGTGGGCCCGGGCTTCTCGCTCAACGATCACCTGGCCGGCTTCGCCGCGGCGGTCTCGACCGTGGGTGCGCTGTATGCCCGCGAGCGCACCGGTGAGGGGCAGCGCATCGATATGGCCCAGCTCGAGGTGGGCACCTACGCGATCGGCGCCGCGTTCGTTCGGCAGTCGGCGGGAGCGTCAGCGCCGCGGCCCGAGGGCAACCGCGACGGCATTGCCGACCATGTGCCCAACGAGGTGTACGCGACGGAAGACGGCTTCGTGGCGGTGACCGTGGCCGAGCCGGCGCAGTGGCTGGGGCTGGTCGGCCTGCTCGCCGATCCCCGGCTCGACGATCCGTCGCTGGTCACCGAAGCGGCCCGCCGCGACCGCAGATCGATGATCGATGCTGTGCTGGGGGAGTGGGCCGCCGGCCGTACGGCAGCCGAAGCAGCCGATGCCCTGCAGGGTGCCGGTGTGCCGGCGGGCCCGGTGCAGAATTCGCACGAGCTGTACGCCGACGATCCCCAGCACGCTGCGCGCGGTTTCTGGCAGGCCGTCGACCACGCGGTCTTCGGCGAGCGGACGGTCGACGCGTTCGCGGGGCTGTGGAACGGCCGGCGCTGGACGCCTCGCCACCTCAGCCCCGCCTACCTGGGCGAGCACAACTTCGACGTCTGGGTCGAAGCCGGCTACTCGACCGACGAGATCGCCGAGGGCATCGGCGACGGCCTGTTCCGCTGAGCGTTTGGCGGGCTCGGATAGCAGTCCCGGGTGCAGGCATCCCGCTCGCCGTATACGTGCCGCATCGCTGACCCCGCACCCTTTGACCTGTCACACCGGCCCTCTAGGTTCCGTCGCGTGCACTCGAAACAGAAACCCCGACTGAGGTCCGGCCGCCGATGAACACTGCCTCCTCATCCCCTGACGAAGTCGCCCTACTGCGTCAGCTGACTGGCGACTCCGACGCTGCATTTCGTCCCGACCAACTCGACACGATTCGCCGCCTGACGGCCGAACGCTCGCGGGTGCTGCTGGTCCAGCGAACAGGCTGGGGCAAGAGCGCGGTCTACTTCATCGCCACCAAGCTGCTGCGAAGCAACGGTTCGGGTCCGACTCTGATCGTCTCGCCGCTGCTCGCATTGATGCGCAATCAGATTCAGGCCGCTCAGCGCATGGGCGTGCAAGCCGTCACGATCAACAGCGACAACAGGTCTGAATGGGATGGTGTCACACAGAAGATCGAGGACGACAGCGTAGATCTGGTGTTGATCTCGCCGGAGCGTCTTGCGAATCAGGACTTCCGTCGCGATGTGCTGCCCATGATCGGGCAACGATGCGGGCTTCTCGTCATTGACGAAGCACATTGCATTTCCGATTGGGGACATGACTTTCGGCCCGACTACCGTCGTTTGCTCCGAGTGCTGGAACTGCTGCCGCGTGGCGTTCCGGTTCTGTGCTGCACGGCGACTGCCAACGATCGGGTCGTCGACGATGTCACAGCTCAGCTCGGATCAGATTTCGCTGTAGTTCGCGGGCCGCTGGCGCGTGACGGGTTGCGTCTGCATGCGATCACGATGAACTCGCCCGCTGAGCGGCTGGCCTGGCTGGCAGCGGCCGTCAAACGCTTGCCGGGCACCGGCGTCGTCTATTGCTCGACAGTGCGCGACACAGAGCGGGTCGCCAATTGGTTGAGGTCGCGGGGCGTTGAAGCTGTGGCCTACAGCGGCTCGACGGACAGGGACGCGAGGCCGGAGATCGAGCAGGCGCTCTTGTCCAACGCCTTCAAGGTCGTCGTCGCCACATCGGCGTTGGGCATGGGCTTCGACAAGCCGGACCTGTCGTTCGTGATCCACTACCAGTCGCCCGGCTCGCCGGTGGCGTACTACCAGCAGGTTGGCCGCGCGGGCCGCGGACTGCGCGAGTCATGGGGCGTGATGCTGCGTGGGAGCGAGGATTCCGACATTCAGGAGTACTTCATCAACAACGCTTTTGCAGAACCCGAACTCGCACAGCGGGTGGTAGCCCTGCTCGACGCTGATCACGAGCCGATGCGCCTCGTGGACCTGCTGAGCCACGCCAACGTACGGCAGTCACGGCTGGAGGGTCTCCTGAAGAACTTGGAGGTTGACGGTGCGGTCGAGCGATCAGGCCAGCGCTGGCAGCGAACCCTGCAGCCTTGGCAGTTCGACTTCGACCGGGCCGAGGCGGTGACGGCACTTCGGTACGCGGAGCTTGAACAAGTTCAGCACTACATCGAGTCCAGCGAATGCAGGATGCAGATGCTGCGTCGCTTCCTTGACGATCCCGTCGCCGAGCCGTGTGGACGCTGTGACAACTGCACCGGCGAGTCGCTCGCTCTCGAACTCGATCCGGCCCAAGTGCAGGATGTGGCCGAGTTCATGCGCAGCGCCCACTTGGTCATCGAGCCTCGCAAGCAGTGGCCGGACCGGAAGCGCATCCCCGCCGAGCTCCGGCTGGCGGAAGGGCGTGTTCTGGCACGCTGGGGCGACGCTGGCTGGGGCAGCCTTGTGCGTACAGGGAAGCAGGATGACGGCAGGTTCGACGATCGGCTGGTGGATGCCGCGGCCGAATTGCTACGTGAGCGCTGGCACCCGCAGCCCGCGCCGACGTGGCTCACATTCGTGCCGTCGCATCGGCGTCCGCAGCTGGTAGCTGACTTCGCAGAACGGCTCGCCTCTCGTCTCGACCTGCCGTGTCATGATTCGGTAGTGAAGGCGGGCAACTCGCGCCCGCAGAAGGTGATGCAGAACAGCTTGCAGCAGCATCGCAACGTCGAGTCGGCATTCGCGGCCCGAGGCGCAGTGCCCGAGGGTCCGGTTCTGCTGATCGACGACGTGGTGGACTCCCGTTGGACCCTGACAGTCGTCGGGCAGCTACTACGGCAGGCAGGCGCCGGCGTGATTATCCCATTCGCACTGGCGGACACCTCGGAGGGCGCGGGCAGATGAGACGCAGCGATGACGCGCTCGCCACCATCGCATTGGTGAGTCGGCTCTGTGCTGACGGCCTGCGGCCTCTCAAGGCTGCGGAATTCTGGAAGCTGACATCGCAGGTGGACGAGGGCCCAGGTCGACTCTTGGGCATGAGTGCAAGTGATGTCGCTGAGCTCCCGGGTGTTCCGATGTCCGAGGCTGAGCGAACCGTGACCCTGCTGGAACGGTCGACTGCGCTCGCCTTCGAGCTCGAAGGACTTGAGCGCTCGGGCATCCGGACGCTCACACCGTTCGACGAGCGCTATCCAGAGCGCCTGACCGACCGTCTCGGGTTCAGGGCACCTCCGCTGTTATACGCCGCAGGTGCGAGCGACTTGTTGGGCGTGCCGGGGCTTGGCGTCGTCGGCAGCCGCAACGTCGGGGAGGCTGGTGCCGAGGTCGCGAAGGAAGCGGCCAAGCGTGCGGCTGCCCGGGAGCTTCCTGTGGTCTCGGGCGGCGCGCGAGGCGTTGACCAGTTGGCGATGGACGCCGCATTCGAAGCAGGTGGCACGGTGACGGGCGTGCTGGCCGACTCGCTGGTGCGCAAGCTCCGAAATCCCGCTGTCCGTGCGGCGATTCACGATGAGCGCGTCGTCCTGTGTACGCCCTACAACCCCTCCGCCGGGTTCAGCGCTGGCAATGCGATGGGCCGCAACAAGCTGGTCTATGCCCTTGCCGCAGTCACGCTGGTCGTAGCGAGCGAACTCGGCAGCGGCGGAACCTGGACGGGTGCCAACGAGTCGCTCGATCATCGCTTCGGGCACGTTGCGGTGTGGCGCGGACACGGTGAAGGCGCCGGCAACGCCCGCCTGGAGCAGGCGGGGGCAGCCGCCGTCGCAGATATCGCAGATGTGGATGCCCTGCTTGATGAACCCATTGCGTTTCCATCAGCCGACATCCACCTCGACCACACCGAGCCAGTGGCAACAGGCGAACAAGGAACTCTGTTCGAGGCACTCGCCAGCACTGACTGAGGCACATGGTTGTCCACAGGTGGCGCTGAGTGTGTCTGTGCGCTCGGTGACGGTGCCCGCCGCTCGCTCGGAAACTCAGCCAGTGACGATCTCAGCGATGAGGGAGAGAATCGCGTCCGAGGTCTCGCGGTCTTGTTCGATGCGGTCGTCGGTCTCGTACGTGACTTTGCGGGCGATGCGCGTACCCGAGTCGCTGACGGCGGCGATGTGCGCCCGGTCCTCGCCGCGCCTCGGCGGATCAGTCACCAGCGCAGCCGTGCATGAGATGCCCGCCAGCGGCCACGGCTCAGTGCCCGGCTTGGGCGTCGAGACGAGGTACTGCGCCCGGGCCAGGCAGCCGTCGGCCATCGCCAAAGCGGCCTCATCGGACACGTGCGGCTCCAGCTCCGAGCCCATCAGCTCGTAGAGCGACTTCACCGAGTACGGCACGCCGGCCTCGAGGATCGTGCGCGAGCCGCCCGGTATCGTCAGCAGATCGCTGAGTGCCAGCATCCCGCCCCCAGTCACCGACAGCACGATGCGCAGCGGCGAGTCATGGATCGCCCGGATCGTCGCCAATCGCTCGTCAGCGTTCATGCCAGAACCTCTGTTTCTTGGGGATGACCGTCCGCAGGCGGTCTGCTTCGTCGCCGCGAGCCGGAGGATATAGAGTCGCTGCGGAAGGCCCCGGAACCGTCCCTGCTGCGGCAAACGGCCGGGGTTGCGCCGTTCGGAGCGGGCATCATTGCCATCTGACGAATGCTCTGAGCGGCCAAGCAGGGCTATCAGGTGGCCGGACCAACGCAGACAGCTTGACAAAGTTCGAGTCTCCCGTGGGCAGTCGAGCTCTTGTTTGCGTCGCTCACTCGCCCACTCCGGCGGCGAGTCCGTTACGGCCGGTTCCAGGTCTTGGGTCTTAGAGCGATAGCTAGGGTCTGCTGATGCCCGTTGGGGAAGCGACGCTGAATGACGAGGGCGCTCTCCATGGTCCGCAATCTGTAGAGCTGGAGGACGTCGGCGCGGGGGCAGAGTTGGTCGGGGTGGAGCCTGGTGGTGCGGTCACGGTGTTAGCGGTTCAGTGGCACGGATCGCAGGCGGTGACGCTGACTTATCGTCGAGGGGATGGCTCGCTGGGCGAGCGGGTGCTATTTCGGGACGACGAAGCGGCGCTCCGGCTGGTGACCCCGGAGACCAGCGGGTCGTTCACCTTCGATGGGGACGGGTGGCTGTTTCGGTTGGCTGCTGAGGCTCGGCGCATTCGGCTGGCGCACTTGTTCGATCCGTACTTGGCGCTGGATGCGAGCCGGGTGCGGCCGTTGCCGCACCAGATCGAGGCGGTGTACGGGCACATGCTGCCGCGCCAGCCGCTGCGGTTCCTGCTCGCCGACGATCCGGGTGCGGGCAAGACCGTCATGGCTGGGCTCTACATGAAGGAGCTGATGCTGCGTGGGGCATTGGAGCGGGCGCTGGTGGTGGTGCCCGGCAACCTCACAGCTCAGTGGCAGGAAGAACTGCGAAACAAATTCGACCTTCACTTCGACATCGTGACCAAAGACGACCTCGACGGCGTTGCCAGCGTCAACCCGTTCGAGCGAAAGCAGCTGCTGATCGCCCGCGTCGACCAAATCGCTCGACGGCAAGAAGAGCTTGGGCCCTACCTGCGTCGTGGCGAGTGGGATTTGGTGGTGGTCGACGAGGCGCATCGCATGGCGGCGCACTTCTGGGGTGACGAGATTCGCAAGACGCTGCGGTACCAGCTTGGCGAACTGCTCGGCGAGGCGGCGCAGCACTTGTTGTTGATGACCGCAACTCCGCACAACGGCAAGGAGGAGGACTTTCAGCTGTTCTGCGCGCTGCTCGACAGCGACCAGTTCGCAGGTCGGTTCCGCGACGGAGTCCACGCGACCGACCCGTCGGCATTCATGCGTCGCATGACCAAGGAGCGGCTGCTGACCTTCGAGGGAAGGCCGTTGTTTCCTGAACGTCGCTCCACGACGGTGCGGTACCACCTGTCCGACGCAGAGATGGCGCTGTACGACGAAGTGACGTCGTACGTGCGCGAGCAGATGAATGCGGCGGATCGGCTGCGTGAAGGCGGTGACGGCAGACGGGGCAACACAGTGGGGTTTGCGCTGACCGTGCTGCAGCGGCGGCTGGCATCGTCGCCAGAAGCGATCTACCAATCGCTGCGCCGCCGCCGCCGGCGGCTGGAGGCCCGGATAGCCGAAGAGCGGCAAGCGGTTCGGTCCGCCCGGCTGGGGATGTCGGGCCGCGAAGAACGCCTGTCACGACTGCTCGCTGACGACAGCGACGCATCGACGCTGGACCCCGATGCCTACGACGAACTCGACGAGTCCGAACAGGCGGAAGTAGATGCCGAGGTCGTGGACGCCGCTACCGCCGCCGCGACTATCGCCGAGCTTGAGGCCGAAGTCGGCACGCTGCGACAGCTAGAGGAACTGGCGCTGCGGCTGCGTTCCGAGGGCACCGACACCAAATGGGCGCAGCTGTCGCGCACGCTCAGCGACTCCCCGCACATGCGCTCGCCGACAGGCGACCGGCGCAAGCTGATCGTGTTCACCGAGCACCGTGACACCCTCAACTATCTCGTTGACCGGCTGCGGACGTTCCTGGGCTCCGACGAGGCAGTTGTCCACATCTCCGGCGGCACGGGCCGCGACGAACGTCGCCGCATCCAGCACCGGTTCACCCAAGACCCCGACGTGCTGGTGCTGGTGGCCACCGATGCCGCAGGCGAGGGCATCAACCTCCAGCAGGCGCACCTGGTCGTCAACTACGACCTGCCGTGGAACCCGAACCGCATTGAGCAGCGCTTCGGGCGGGTCCATCGGATCGGCCAAACCGAGGTGTGCCACATGTGGAACCTCGTCGCCGAAGACACCCGCGAAGCGCAGGTATACGTGCGCCTGCTGGAGAAGATCGAGCAGATGCGCGAGACCTTCGACGGGCAGGTTTACGACGTACTCGGCGAAGTGCTGTCCGGCCGCGAGCTGCGCAGCCTGCTACTCGAGGCCATCCGCTACGGCGACCGCCCCGACGTACGACGCCGGCTCGACGAAGTCATCGACGCCGATGTGCCTGCCCGCGTGGAGGCGGCCATCACCGACCCGGTGCTGGCATCGGAGGTGATCGGCTACTCCGATCTGGACCGCATCCGGCGCGCCATGGACGAAGCAGCACTGCGGCGCATCCAGCCCCACTACGTGCGAGCGTTCTTCGAGGCCGCTCTGGGCGACTTAGGCGGCACCATGCAGGAGAAGGAGCCGGGCCGGTTCCAGATTCGCCGGGTGCCGCTGTCGGTTCGCCAGCACAGCCGTTCTATAGCGGCTCGGGGTGCCCCCGCCGTTCTGGAGCGCTACACGCGCGTCACCTTCGACAAGGACCTGACTGAGGCCACCGGCGTGCCCGACGCCGACCTGCTGGCGCCTGGCCATCCGTTGCTGGAAGCCGTGGTCGACCTGACTCTGGAACACCACAGTGACCAGATCCGTCGAGGCGCGGTGCTGGTGGACGATGCCGACTCGGGAACCATTCCGAGAGTCATGGTGATGCTTGAGCACGAGGTGGCCGATGCCCGCCCCACTGCGAGGGCGCCGCACACGGTGGTGAGCCGCCGCTTCGAGTTCGTGGAAATCCCTGAGACCGGGGAGCCGTCGGCCAGTTCGCACGCCCGCTACTTGGACTACCGCCCGGCCACAGAGGCCGAAGCCGCAGCAGTGGGGCACTTGGTGGAGCGGCAGCGAGCCGACGGCCGCGGCGCGGAAACGCTCGGCATGGACCACGCCGTCAACGTGTCAGCACCCGATCACTTGGCCTCCATCCGGGCGCGCACGCTGGCTCGGGTGGAGCACACCCGCGAAGCGGTGCATCAGCGGCTGACGAAAGAGATCAACCACTGGGACAACCGAGCAGCGCAGTTGCAGCTCGATGTGGATGCCGGCCGAGTGCCCAAGATGAACGTAGACACCGCCCGCCGGCGTGCCGACGAGTACGAAGCGCGTCTCAAAGAGCGGCTGGCGGCGCTGGAGCAGGAACGGGCCGTCAGCGCCCTGCCGCCCCGGGTGGCGGGCGGTGCCTTCGTGGTGCCTGCCGGCCTGCTGGCAGGGCTGCTGTCGGCAGACCCTGAAGTTCTTGACGCTGCTCAGCCTGAGGTTGCGGTCGGCGACCAGCTGTCGAAGCGGGAGACTGAGCGTCGAGCCATAGCTGCGGTCTTGGCCGCCGAGACAGATGTGGGGTGGGACGCGGTTGACCTCAACGAAGAGTGTCCAAACCATCCCGGCTTCGACATCCGGTCGAGCCGCACCGAAGGCACCGTAACCAGCTTCCGTTATCTGGAAGTCAAGGGCCGGCTCGCCGACGCCACCACGGTCACCGTCAGCCGCAACGAGATCCTCACCAGCCTCAACGAACCCGACCGCTGGATTCTTGCCTTGGTCGAAGTGGCGCCCGACGGCAACGGAGACCGTGACCGGGTGCGCTACGTGCAGGGTCCGCTCGATGTGGGTTCGGGGGACCATCTGTTCGAGGTGACCAGCGTCAACTTCAACTGGGCCTCGCTGTGGGCACGCGGCGTGACGCCTGGTGATTTCCCCCT
This sequence comes from Acidimicrobiia bacterium, assembly GCA_022827265.1. GTDB lineage: Bacteria > Actinomycetota > Acidimicrobiia > Acidimicrobiales > Poriferisodalaceae > Poriferisodalis. Next base: position 9,854 of record JAJDTF010000030.1, read on the forward strand.
CGCGGACGACATGCAGCCGGCTGAGCGATGACTGAGATGAGGTCTCCCGAGTGAAGAAGAAGCTGATCGAGGTCGCGTTGCCGCTCGATGCCATCAATGCGGCATCAGCAAAGGAGAAGTCCATCCGCCACGGCCATCCGTCCACGCTGCACCTGTGGTGGGCACGCCGGCCGCTGGCTGCCTGTCGGGCTGTACTGTTCGCGCAGCTCGTGGATGATCCATCTGCACACCCGGACCGCTTCCCGACTGACGAGGACCAAGAGGAAGAGCGGAACCGCCTGTTCAAGATCATCGCCGACATGGTGCAGTGGAAGAACACGTCTGACGAAGATGTGCTCGCTGCCGCTCGAGCCGAGATCGCCGAGTCCTGTGACGGTGAACTGCCTGCGGTGCTTGACCCGTTCGCGGGCGGCGGCAGCATCCCGCTGGAGGCCCAACGGCTCGGATTGGAAGCACACGCCAGCGACCTCAACCCGGTGGCCGTGCTGATCAACAAGGCGCTGATCGAGATTCCGCCCAAGTTCGCTGGCCGGACACCGATCAGCGATCAGCTTGCGTCGTTGGAAGCCGACAGCGGCGTACTTGAGGCGACTGATCCATCGGAGTGGTCCGGAGCCCAGTTCCGCCAAGCGCTCAATCTCGACGACGACTGGCCGGGCGCGACTGGTTTGGCCGAGGATGTACGGCACTACGGGGGCGTGCTGCGAGACCTCGCTCGCGATCGTGTGGGCGAGCACTACCCGACGGTGGAGATCCCCGGCGACGAAGCCGCCACCGTGATCGCATGGATGTGGGCCCGCACGGTCCCGTGCAGCAACCCGGCGTGCGATGCACGGATGCCGCTGCTGAACTCCTACGCACTGTCGCGGCGCCGCAACCGCGAGGCGTGGCTGGAACCCGAAGTCGACGCGACAACATCGCAAGTGCGCTTCCGCGTCCGCCACGGCGCAGGGTGTCCGTCAGGCGGTACCGTCACCCGACGGGGTGCCACCTGCCTGGTATGTGGCTCCGCGGTGCCGCTGAAGGACGTCCGCACTTTGGCCCAGGCGGGCAGCCTTGGGTCGCAACTGCTGTGCATCGTGGCCGAAGGCAAGCGAGGCCGCGCCTACGTCGAGGCGACTGAGGAACATGTCGAAGCCTCGCGGCTCCCGATCCCCGACGGCGCGCCTGTCGGCGATCTTCCTGCCAAAGCGCTCGGCTTTCGCGTACCGCAATACGGCATCCGGGCATGGTCCGAACTGTTCACGCCCCGCCAGCTGACCACGATGTGCGCCTTTACTGCACTTCTACCACAAGTCCGAGACCAAGTCATCGCCGACGCCGAGGCAGTGGGCACCGAAGGCGACGCTCTACGGCTCCAGGAAGGCGGCACCGGCCCCGTCGCTTATGCGGATGCTGTGACTCACTACTTGGCGCTCGCCCTCGGCCGGTTGGCAAATCGAACATCGTCGCAGTGCTTCTGGGACGCCGGGGGCGAGAATGTCCAGCAGGTATTCGCTCGGCCCGCCCTACCGATGATTTGGACATACGCCGAAGGCAATCCCTTCTCGGCGTCATCTGGCAATTTCTTGGGCCAACTCGACTACACGGTTGAAGTTCTCAGTCGAACACCTGCCTCAGCGAATGGCAAAGCGGTTCAGCGCGACGCTCGAGACACCAGCGATCACGGCCCCGGCGTGGTGGTTTGCACCGATCCGCCGTACTACGACAACATTCCGTACGCCGATCTGTCCGATTTCTTCTACATCTGGCTGCGGAAGAGCCTGGCTGATGTTCATCCCGACCTGTTCCGCACGCTGCAGGTGCCCAAGGCGCAGGAGCTGATAGCGGAGCCCGCCCGCCACGATGGCTGGGATGCGGCCGCCGAGTTCTTCGAGCGCGGCTTGCAGCGAGCTTTCGCTGCGATCGGCGACGTCCACGACGACCGCTTTCCCTACACCGTCTTCTACGCGTTCAAGCAGTCCGAGACGGACGCTTCGGGCACCGCACCGACGGGCTGGGAGACGATGCTGGAAGGGCTGCTCGACAGCGGGGCATCGATCGTGCGGACCTGGCCGGTGCGCACTGAGCAGCCCGGAGGCTTGCGTGAGGTCGGCCGAGCGGCACTGGCGTCGTCGATCATCTTGGTCTGTCGCCGTCGGCCTGATGACGCTCCGGTGGTCAGCCGCCGCGACTTCCTCACAGCGCTCCGCAACGAGTTGCCGGAGGCGCTTGCTGAACTGCAAGCCGAGAACATCGCGCCGGTCGACTTGGCGCAGTCGTCCATCGGCCCTGGCATGGCCGTGTTCTCTCGCTATTCACGAGTGGTGGAGCTCGACGGCAGCACGATGAGGGTCCGCGATGCACTGGCCGAGATCAACCGTGCCCTCGACGCCGTGCTCGAAGAACAAGACGCTGCCCTCGACGCCGACACCCGCTGGGCACTGGCGTGGTACGCGCAGCACGGCCACGGCAGCGGTCCCGCTGGGGACGCCGACACGCTGTGCAAAGCCAAGAACACCTCCATCGCGGGCCTCGTGGAGGCGGGAATCCTGTGGCAGCAGGGCAACGAGTGCCGCCTGCTGACCGTCGACGAACTCGACGAGGACTGGGACCCGGCCACCGACCGGCGCCTGACCGTCTGGGAGACGACTCTCCACCTGCGTCGCAAGCTGATGAGCGACGGCGAGCAGGCGGCATCAGCCCTCCTGGCCCAAGGCGGCGTGATCGACGATGCCCCGCGCGACCTCGCCTACCGCCTGTTCCACATCTGCGAGCGCCAAGGCTGGCAGCCCGAAGCCGTGGCCTACAACGCCCTCGTCACCTCCTGGCCCGAGATCATCCGCCAAGCCACAGCGCCTACCGACCTCACCCTCATCTGACCCGCATCTGCCGGGTCTGCTCGCCGCGTCTTGGTAACCCCGTCAGCGAGTTGCCGCATCGAGATCGGCTTGGACGAGCGGCGCGCGTTCTGTGCCGCCGGACTCAGGGCTGGCCGGGACTCTGGCCTGCGCCTCGGCTGGTTAGGCCGGGGTCGTCATCGAACAGTGCCGTCGCAATTTCCTCGTAGCAGGCAGCGAGCCCTCCGAAGGCTGCAGCGACATCGGGGTCGTAGTCGTCGGGCGTCACATCGACAAAGGTCACGCGGACCGCGTGTTCGGCGCAGTCATGCAGATCCGCGGAATCGCTTGAGCGTTGCGGCTGCGTTATGGCGAATGCCGTGATCATCGGTCGCTGCTCCCTGAAGCCATTGCGAAGCTACTGTGCAGAAAACTGACTCAGCGTGGCCTGTGGTGGGTAGTCTTCGAGGCGAAGGCCCCGGAACCGTCCCTGCTTCGGCAAACGGCCGGGGTTGCGCCGTTAGGTTGGTGCCCCTTGCGCGGCCTCGGCAGTCCTTCGCAGGCCAATGCCGACGCAAAGCTAGCTGCAGCAACCTGGATTGGCCGACGACCCTTGCGGCGGCGGCGCGCAGGCAGGGTCCGCGCTCGACGACACGCGGCAGCAGACGGGTCACACCCCCCTCGTAGTCTGTAGACCATGATCTACGGTCCCCGTGCGACGGGTGCCGCTGAGTCCGACCCCAACCGGCCCAACAACGCCAGCGAAGGAGCACCCCATGAGCTACGACCCACCCTTCATCCCCGAGTCCCGCCGCACCGAAGAATCACTCCGCGACCGCATCGCTCGCGCCCGCAAGGCCCGCGAAGACGCTGCCGAACGCATCCGTAAGCGCTATGCCGAGCTAGAACCAGACGAACGCAAGTGGCGCACGGAAGAACCGCTCAAGATTCCGCGGGAGCCGCTTCATGTCCGATGAAGGTTCTTCGGCAAGCGTTGTTCACACACCGTTCTTTCGGGCAACTCAAGCACACCGCTACGAGCGACAACAGGCACTACGCGACATAGAGGACGAGACGGGACGCGCACTTGTGGTCTTTTATGGCCCAATGGATCATGCAGTCGTGGCACCGTTCCAAGACGCCATTGGGGACATACCAAGTGATACACCCCTCGACCTGATGCTTACATCTCCGGGTGGCGATGCAGAGACAGCCTTGCGGTTGGCAATGATGTGCCACGCAGGTCGGTCCGACTTCCGGGTGATTGTGCCGGAGACAGCCGCCTCGGCGGCCACTCTGTTGGCACTCGCTGCTGAGTCCATTCTCATGAGCACAACTTCGGCCTTGGGCCCAGTAGACCCTCAGATCTTCCTACCGACAAGAAATTCTTACTATCCAGCGAAAGATCTGGTTCAGATAGTAGATGACCTTGAACAGCGCACTCAGTCCAATCCCTTAGCGTTCGAGTTCTATTCTGCATTGCTGGGAGACATAGACGGCGCGACATACCAAGCGGCACGGGCATCCATACTGCGTACGGAGGAGTTGGTGCCGGATGTCCTCAGCATCCGAAGCAATCCCCCGTCAGAAGAGCTTGTTGAAGCTTTGACGCAAGGCCTTCAAGGTCGGCGAACTCCACTGGTGGTTGCGAGTGATCGGTCATGATGGCCGGTCTTGGTACGGAGCAACCACCAGTGGAGGTGTCCAGTATGGCAGCACGGCTGAGCGCGTTGGAGCGCGCTCGTATTGAGGCGTTGAGATCGG
>JAJDTF010000003.1 GCA_022827265.1 Acidimicrobiia bacterium
CCGATCTCAACGCCTCAATACGAGCGCGCTCCAACGCGCTCAGCCGTGCTGCCATACTGGACACCTCCACTGGTGGTTGCTCCGTACCAAGACCGGCCATCATGACCGATCACTCGCAACCACCAGTGGAGTTCGCCGACCAATCCAACGGGGGCAGACAACCGACTGAGTACGAAGGCTGGCCGAGTGCGAGACGGGAGCGGTCCGGCAGTGTGCCGCACAGGGAGGAGTCATGACAGCGTACGTAGGCGCATACGGCAGATTCAACCGCACTACGAAAATCGTTTGCTTGCCGGTCGACGCTGGATCCATGCTGGCGGCGCACAACGTTGGTGCGTTGCACGGAATCGAGTGTGTACCCTATGCGCATGGCACGCGTGAACGTCTACTTGCCGGACGAACTTGCCGAGAAGGCGCGTTCGGCTGACCTGAACGTTTCTGGGCTGACGCAAGCCGCCATACAGCGTGAACTCGATCGCCGTTCACTGAACGCTTGGCTCGACGAAGTGGCGAGCCTGCCTCCGAAGGGCATCGACGACGAATCCGTTGTCGATGGGGTCCGCGCGGCCAAAGACGAACTCGAATTCGGTGAATGAGGCGCTGGTCGTCGACGCTTCGGCGGTCGTCGACATGCTCCTAGGCGCCCCGTCAGCTGGTGCAATCCGAAGTCGTTTGCGGCACAACGAACTGCATGCACCGGCACATCTGGACATCGAGGTCATGTCGGCACTCGGCCGTCTCCACCGCGCCGGTCAGTTGGGCGCAACGGAGGTGTCGCAGCTGTTGGAAAAATTCAAGCGCATCCCCGTGCGACGCCACCTCCTTGATTCTCTGCTCGCGAGCGCATGGAACCAACGCCATAATCTGCGGCTTTCTGATGCGCTCTACGCAGCCCTGTCCGATCAACATGCGATGACCGTCGTCACCGTTGACCGCGGCATGCTGGCGGCGGTTCCGCGGGCAGAACACCCGGCGGATGCATAGCCAGCAACCGAGGCAACTGCTTGCCTCACGAGGCGGATCGAGTACCGCTTCGTGAGTCCTGCAACACTGGCAGCCGCAGGGCCGGCGTTCTGGCCGCTTGGCGTGAGGAGGGAACATGACGACGTATGCAGGCGAGCGGCTGATTCACGACACCGACAGCCATCTGATGGAACCGGTGGACTGGCTGGTGAGCTACGCCGACAGTTCGGTAGCCGGCAAGCTCCGGGACCTGAGCTTGCTGGGCGGAGGCGACGCGGCGACGCACGAGCTGGTGGAGCAGTGCTGGGCGCGGCGCGACGATCCCCAAGAGACGGCCAAGCTGGCAGCCGACGTGGTCGGCGGGCCGAAGGGCTACTTCGCCTACGGCTCCATGGACGCCAACGAACGGGTCGGGGCGCTCGACCAGCTGGGCTTCGCCAGCCAGCTCGTGTTCACGACGTTTGCGCACACGCAATTCCACGCTCGCGGCGATGTCGATCTGGCGTACGGCGGCGCTGCGGCGCACAACCGCGGCATCGCCGACTTCTGCTCGGTGGACCCGCGGCTGCTGGGTGTGGCGTTCGTGCCGCTGGAGGACCCGCAGCGCACCGTCGAGTGCGCGCGGGAGGCCATCGAGGTGGGATGCCGGGCCGCATGGATCCCCCACGGCGTGCCGACCGAGGTGAGCCCCACCCATCCCGACTTCGACCCGCTGTGGGCGCTGCTGAGCGAGGCCGGCGTGCCGGTGCTGCTGCACCTCGGGCCCAACGGCGGCAACCAGCTGCCGAAGACGTACCACAACAACGGGCGCAACCCCGGCAAGGACTTTGTGGGCGGCGGTGAGAACCTGCGCTCGAAGGACTTCCTGAACCTGTACCACGACGCCGAGAACCTGCTGGCCTGCATGGTGCTTGACGGCATCTTCGAGAAGTTCCCCGAACTGCGCTGCGGGCTGATCGAGCTGGGCGCCGGCTGGGTGCCGAACCTGCTGCGCTCGCTGGACAACAGCGTCAAGGCATTCGGCCGTCACGAGCCCGAACTGTCCAAGCTCACGATGGCCCCCTCGGACTACATCCGTCGCCAGGTGCGCTTCACGCCCTGGCACTTCGAGGACGTGGGCTGGCTGGTGGCCAACAGCGGGCCGGAGCTGTTCCTGTTCTCGTCGGACTGGCCGCACCCCGAAGGCGGCCGCGACCCGATCGCCGAGTTCCAGGCCTCATTCACGGCTGCCGGCCTCAGCGAGGGCACCACCGCACCCTTCTGGGCGGGCAACGCCTCCTTCCTGCTCGGCGTCTAGCCCTGCCGGGGCCGTCCCGGCCCGCAGTAGATTCGATGCCATAGCGCTGCGATGGCCGCGCACGGCGGCGCGAGTCGCTGCGCAGGAGAGCAGACATGGCTGAGAACTCCGATCAGCATCCCGAGCGCCAGACATCCCGCACGGCCCTGCTCGTCGTCGACGTGCAGCCCACCTTCTGCGAGGGCGGCGCGCTGGCAGTCGAGGGCGGCAACGACGTCGCCGCGGACGTGGCCGATCTGCTGGCCGGCGAGCACGGCTACGACCTGGTGGTGACCACCCAGGACTGGCATATCGACCCAGGCGACCACTTCAGCGACGAGCCAGACTTCGTCGACACCTGGCCGCCCCACGGCGTAGCCGGCACGCCCGAGGCCGAGCTGCACCCGGCACTTCACGCCATCGCCGATCGCATCGACGCGGCGGTGCGCAAGGGCATGCACGCTGCCGCCTATTCCGGCTTCGAAGGCGTCGACGGCGACGGCCGCACACTCGACGAGGTGCTGAGCACCGCGGGCGTCACCCACGTCGACGTGGTCGGGATCGCGTTCGACCATTGCGTGCGCGCCACCGCGGTGGACGCTGCTGCGAACGGCTACACCACCACGGTGATCGATGGGCTCTCAGCTTCGGTGGCGCCCGAGACCGAGGCGGCAGCACGCGCCCAGCTCGCCGAAGCCGGCGTCGAGGTCATCGCGTCTCGCTGAACTGCCCCTGCAGCCGACCAGCGACCTGGTGGAGCTAGAGGGATTCCTGCTCGATGGTGAACTCGCTGGTGGCCGCAGCGATGCGTTGGTGGTTGCGGATCACCTCGTCCATCACGAAGTGCACGAATCTCTCGCAGAAATCGGGATCGAGTCCCTCCGCCAAGGCGAGCCGGCGCAGCCCGTCCACCTGCTTGTGCTGACGCGGCAGGTCGACCGGCGGCAGATCCTTCGCAGCCTTGTAGACGCCGATGTCGTGAGTGATGCGGAAGCGCTCCGCCAGCAGGCGCACCAGCTCCGCGTCGACCTTGTCGATGCTGCGGCGGAAGGCAGCGAGCTCGTCGTCGGACATCGGCCCTGTTTCTAGCCCATCACGCAGCGAGTGCAACGGGACGACCGGTCCAGCAGACCGGACAGCGCCGAGACCGGCCCGGGCGAGAGGCGGCACCGCTTGGCTACGGTTTGCGCCGTGAGCGCCTCAGGTGCCGATCACAACCTGCGTGGCCGCACGGCCGTTGCCGGTGTCGGCGAGACCACCTACTACAAGCGCGGTCAGTCGACCGATCCCGAGTTCGTGCTGGTCGTGAAGGCGATCCTGGCTGCCTGCGAGGACGCCGGCATCAACCCGCGCGAGATCGACGGGTTCTGCTCGTACAGCAACGACCGCAATACGCCCGCACGGCTGGCCAACGCCCTGGGCCTCGAAGAGCTGCGCTACTCGAACATGCAGTGGGGCGGCGGGGGCGGCGGTGCCGCAGCCGTCGTGCAGAACGCTGCCAGTGCCGTCCACGCGGGCTCTGCCAACGTCGTGGTGGCCTACCGGGGTCTGGCCCAGGGCCAGTTCGGCCGCTTCGGCCAGGGCGGGCGCCGACCGGCCGTGCGGGGCGAGTTCGCCTACACGCTCCCCTACGGCGTGATGAGCCCGGCCCAGATGTACGCGATGCGCACCACCCGGCTCATGTGGGAGCACGGCATCCATCGCTCCACCATGAGGGCAGTGGCGCTGGCTGCCTACCACCACGCCCAGAACAACCCCCGGGCCGTGATGTACGGCCGCCCGCTCGACGCCGAGACCTACGACTCGTCGCGCTGGATCACCGAACCGTTCCGTCTGTACGACTGCTGCCTCGAGAACGACGGCGGGGCCGCCATGATCGTCACCTCGGCCGAGCGGGCCGCCGATCTCAGCGACACGCCGGTGCTGGTGCTGGCGGCCCAGCAGAGCGGCGGTCACCGCTCGGGCGCCTGGGTGCACAACCCGACCGACTACGCAACTTCCAGCTTCAAGCTCGGAGCGCAGCACCTCTACGAGCAGGCCGGCGTGACGCCCGGCGACGTGGACGTCGTGCAGAGCTACGAGAACTTCACCGGTGCTGTGGTGATGAGCCTCATCGAGCACGGCTTGTGCACCTACGAGAACGCCAATGAGGTGCTGACGTTCGAGAACCTGCGGGCGGACGGTGGAAGCATCCCGCTGAACACCAGCGGCGGCAACCTCGCTGAGTGCTACATGCATGGCCTCGGCATGCAGATCGAGGCGGTGCGGCAGGTGCGCGGCGATTCCACCAATCAGGTACCCGACGTGAAGGTGTCGCTCTCCAACGCAGGGCCGATGGTGGAGATCGCGTCGACGGCCATCTACGGCACCCCTGAGGCGCTCGGATGAGGGCGCCCCGATGAGCTCGCTCACCGAAGGCACGTACCTGCCCGAGGGTCTCACCCAGCCCGCCCCGATGCGCGATGGCATGGATGCGCCGTACTGGGAGGGCACCCGCGAGCACGAGTTGCGGGTGCAGCGCTGCGCCGACTGCGGCACCCACCAGTGGGGACCCGACTGGGTGTGCCATGCCTGCCAGTCGCTCAACGTCGAGTGGGTGACGGTCGAGCCCAGGGCGCGCATCTACTCCTGGCAGCGGGTGCATCATCCGGTGCACCCGGCACTGGCCGAGCACGGCCCCTACATCGTGGTGCTCGTCGAGCTGCCCCACGCCGACAACCTGCGCATGATCGGCAACCTGCTCGGCGACCCGATGGCCGACATCGTCATCGGCAGCAACGTCGAGGCCGTCTTCGAGGACCACGACAACGGCAACCCGCCCTACACCCTCGTCCACTGGCAGGTCACCCGCGAATCGACGACTCCGGGCAAATCGCCCGCGCCAGGTCAAACGGCGGAACCGCCGCCGCTGTCCGACCTCCCTCCCGTTGGTCCGACACTGGTGGAACGAGGCGACGCCGAGTACTACCGCAGCGCGGCCCAACGCCAGCGGGAACGCGCTCGGGGCAAGGATTGAAACAACTTCGACAAGTTTCGCCTCGGCGCATTCGACCGCGCGAAGCAATTGATGATCGCGCGTCTGGCTGGGAGCGACGTCATCGTCGACAAGCGTCTCAGCGATGACGAACTCGGCGACTTCGTGATCACCGGCATCTTGCAGAGCATCTTCGACGCCGTGCGGTCGCAAGAGTCCACTCCAGCAGGCAACGACGGATGACCGGACAACGCGCAGTTACCCTGCGGACATGGCGGCGGCGACACAGCACGAAGGCGCTCCCGGTCACGGGGGGGGCGCGCGATACCTCGGTCGCGGCATCTATGACGTCGCGGAGGTTGCGCGCCTGCTTCGCCGGGGGCGATGTCAGATCGAAGGCTGGACCCGAGACAGTTGGACTCGACCTTCGCTGCTGATCGGCGAGCTTGGAGCATTCTTCAGTTTCTGGGACCTGATCAGCCTGCGAGTCGTCGCAGAGTTGTTCGCTCGGCGTGTGCCCCACGCGCAAATCGCCATTGGCGCTCGACACCTCGCCACTCGGCTCGGCACCAATCGGCCGTTTGCGCACGAACACCTAGCCACAGTCGGTTCCGGTTTCTTCGCCGAGATCAGCGGCACATGGGAAGATGCCGGTCTCAGCGGTCAGCAGGCTTTTGGCCACATGGTTGAACCTCTGCTGAGGCCGATCGTCTTCAATGATGACCATATGGCGGCGATCTGGCGACCTGCCGAAGGTGTGTGGGTGAATCCTGCGGTGCAGGCCGGCGCACCGTGCATCGATGGCACACGAGTTCCCACTCGTCTCGTGGCCAGCTTGGTTCGGAATGACGAGGGTGAGGAATCGGAACATCTTGCCGATGTGTGCGATGACTACCGCCTGACTCCCGACCAAGTGCAGCAGGCGGTCAACTACGAGCTGCAACTTGCTGCTTGAAGGCACTGCGACCCTCGCATGTCGGCACGGCGGATACGGACCCGGCTGCTATTCGACGAGAACCTGCCGTGGCGAGTCGCACTCGCACTGCAGGCTCTCCAGTTCGAGGTCTCCTACGTTGGCGATGAGAACGCCAACCCACCGAGTCCGGGACGTGGATCCACCGACCACGAGATCCTTGAGCGGGCATCCGCCGTAAACCAAGTCATCATTTCCTCAAACTGGGACATGGTGCTGCTCTGCATCGAAGCAAACCAAGCCGTCGTCTGGATCGACCCGCACGGCAGGTACTTCGAGCGGGAGGAATTGGCGGTATTGGCCCTCAAAGGAATCCGTGACTGGTCCGATCGCCTCCAGGGCAGCGATGGCGCAATCTGCGTGCGCGTCCTGCGTTCACGTACAGAATCACTGAGTCTCGAGGACGCAGGAGCGATGTTGACGCAGCGGATGAACCGCTCGAAGACTCCACGAACCAGCACTACCCCGCAAGGCCCACTCGGCCCTCTCGCCGAGACTTGGAACGAAGGCAAACTCAGTGACGACACCGAGTCATAGATGCTGTGACTCTGCGCCCGACGCTCGACTGCCATGACGGGTGGACTCAGCACTTGAGCGAGGCATGAGGGGCGCAGGCGATGGCGCGTCTCGACTTCGGTATCCCGACGACGTCGAGTGGGTGACCGTGCGGTCTGCCGGCTCAGCGGTGTTCGTCGCGGGCTTTGAGGCGAAGGCTGACTCGGAAGCCGAGCGGCCACACCACGAGCCACGTCGCGGCGAACGCGAGCGTCTGGCCGGCGCGGCCCCGTGAGCGACTGGCCAGGACGAGCAGGATGGCGGCACATTGGGCCAGCTTGCAAGAGGCACCGTCAGCTTTCGCGGGCGGCCTGGGCCTGACGATGGCGGAGCGCGAACCGCCGATAAGACACGACACCGAAGCCGACGGCCGCGGCCAGCCAGCACAGCCAGAACACGAGCCGCTGGCCTGGCGTCAGCCACCGCCCTACCGCGATGTGCGCGGCGAGGTAGGGCACGTACCACAGCCAGAACTGGCGCCCGAACGGGTGCGGCGACACGGCTGGCGCCGGGCTCGCTGTGTCGGCGGCGCGCAGCCGACGAGCAAGAACGCCGCGGCTCACGGCCCGTTCACGACATCGGCGGCCACCGCCAACTGCCGACAGCGATACCACCTCACGTACGCCGCCGCAGCCGCCGCTTCGGCGAGCCAGAACGCCGCGATGAGCGAGCCGTATCGCAACGCTGCTTCCAGCAACCTACCTGGTCGCACACGGCTAGTGGCCATGCCCCGAAGGCTAGTCATCGCCGTCGAGACGAGAGGCGGAGCTGCCCGAGACATGCCTGCGCGGGGCGCGGTGGAGCATCGACGACCTCGGCGAGGTACGGAGTCAAGCGGCGGATGCGGGATGGACTAGTAGCTGAGTGTGCTGAGCGAGCGCTGTGATATCGCGGTCGGCGTGCAGCACCTCTGCACCGCTTCCGCCAATCGGCCGACACTGCCAGCGAGCTGTGTCATAGGTGCTCGACGCGGCCTCCACGCATGGCTTCCAGGTCGCCGTCCCAACCGGTGCTGCGCATGGCAAGTGCCTCCTCAAGCGACATCGGTTCCTCGGAGGCGAGTTCCCATGCGAAGTTCACCGCATCCCGCTTGCTGCTGAGTCCATAGCGCTGCATGACACGCATGCACGCCGCCTCGTCGGTGTCGACGTTTGTGCGTGTCATACATTGATAATACACCAAGCTCTTGCAGACTGGTTCGGCGGACGCGCTTGATGGGCGCGGGCGGGACTTACCATCTGGGAGAACCGCATCAGGGGGTGCAGGCGATGGCGCGTCTTGACTCCGCGCATCCCGACAACGTCGAGGGGCCTTGGTTCGTCGACACCCGATGCATCCGCTGTGATGTGGCCCGGCACTGGGCGTCCGGGCTCATCGAGATGGACAACGCTGGACGCTCCTACCTGGCTCGCCAGCCCGACGGCCCGGAAGAAACTGCTGCTCTGTGGAGGCCCGCGGAGGCCTGTCCGTCACAGTCCTTAGGCAGCACCGAGATCCGTCGACCGCCTGCTCCATCGTTCCCCACCAGCTGACGCCCGGCGTCTGGGCGCTCGGTCACAACCCACAGTCGTCGTTCGGGGCACTCTCGTATCTCGTCGAGCGACGCGACGGGAACTGCATGGTCGATTCGCCTCGCTACCTGCGCGGCCTCGCCGAGCGCGTGGACGATCTAGGCGGCGCCGGGCGTGTGCTGCTCAGCCACCGTGACGACGTAGCCGACGCCGACCGTTGGGCCGAGCGGTACGGCGCGCAGGTGTGGATCCACGCGGCTGATGCCGACGCGGCGCCCTACGCCACCACGATCCTCGAAGGGGACGATGCACGGGCGATCGCGGCCGGCATCGTTGCCGTCCCCGCGCCAGGCCACACCGAGGGATCAGTGGTCTTCCATGTGGACGACCGCTTGCTGTTCACCGGTGACACGCTGCACTGGAACCAGCGCCGCGATCAGCTCGGTGTCTTCCCAGAGCAGACCTTCCGATCCTGGGACGTGCTGGCCGATTCGATAGGCCGGTTGTCACATCTCCGAGTCGCGCGGGTGTTCGCCGGTCCCGGCATGTGGCACAACGTCGGCACCGAGCACTATGCCGAGCAGATGGCCCGCCTCGGCACCGACATGCGCCACATCGGCCAAGTCGGATGGTCACAGCGGCCTCACGCCGCGTACGACTGGTACTGAGCGGCTACAGCACAGATCATGCGCGGCGCGTGAGAGCCTGTTCATTGGATCGCGGGATGTGAAGACAGCCTGAAGAGTGTCGGAGGTCACGGATCATCGCCACGATCTGTGACGGACCTCAATCGCTTGGGAGTGATGGTGATGCGGCGACCGGTAACCGAGCGCAGATGTGACAATTGTCGCTACATGAGACAAGTTCGACGCGAGGACTCGCGATTAGGTTACTTCTCGCCTGCTGGATCCAGCGAGATGGTGCCGATCTCAGCACGGACACTCACGATCACCACCTGTCATGAGCAGCAGTTTCCTGAGCCGAGGACGGTCGCGCCAGAGCACTTCTGTCCCGAGTGGAGGCCCTGTCCTCCTGAGCGGGCGCCACTGCTTGCGATGCGTCGCGGCTTGAAGGTCCTGTTCAAGCCGGTGCTGGTCGTGGCCGAGGCAATCGCATCCCGCGTGGCAGGAAAGACCTGAACTCTCCTCAGCGAGCTTTCGTGTCGCACCCCTTCAGCATGCTCGGGGTCATGTTCTGGCATCTGGCGGCATCCTCGGCCCACACTTCGAGGCGTCTTAGGCTTGAACGGGTGCTTGGGCCCTGCCTGAGCGACACGGAGGTGTCGTGCGATGGCTGATACGACCCGGCAGGTTGTGGCACCCGGTAACGCTCAGATGCGGTTCCCGATGACCACGGACATCCGAGGCAGCAAGGGAAGCATCTTCTATAGGGCGCATTCGTATCACACGAAGGTGCCGGTCGAGAGCATCGTGCAGCTCATCGAGCACTACACGGATGTGGGCGACGTGGTGGTCGATCCGTTCTGCGGGTCCGGCCAAGCAGGTGTGGCTGCGGTGCTCACTGGTCGGCACGCTGTCATCTCGGATTTGTCTCCCGCCGCAGCGCATATCGCACGTGGCTACACAGCGCGCGTCGACCCCGTCGGCTTCGACCAGGCCGCTTCGAGACTGCTTGAAGGGCTCGCACCGTTGGAGCGGGAGCTGTACGGGGTGCCCGGCGGACGGGTCGAGTACACGGTCTGGTCTGACGTGTACCGCTGCTCGACGTGCGGGAGAGAAATCCTGTTTTGGGAGGCGGCCGTCGATCACCGGGTTGGTCAGCTGAAGCGCTCGCTCTCATGCGCCGCGGGCCACGGACCCTTCGCAAAGACCGATCTCGATTGGCTCGGCTCCCGGCCGGTGCAACGGAACATCAGCGTCGACGGTCAGCGAGCCCGTGAAGTGGAGCCGGTATGTGCGGCGGGAGACGAACCCTTCATCGACCGATCCAGCATTCCCTTTTGGTTCCCGACGGCGCCGTGGGAACGCTGGCGCGAGATGTGGCGAGCCCAGCACGACGCGCAAGGAATCGGCACGTCCGCAGACTTCTTCACGAATCGAAACCTCTATGCGCTGGCAGCAATGTGGGACGCGATCAGACAAGTCGACGACGAGACGATTCGGGCTGGCCTGCGGTTTGTCTTTACCGCCAGCGTCAATCGAGCGTCCCGCCGGTACCAGTGGCACCCGACGCGTCCGACCAACGTCCTGTCATCCACGATGTACCTCGCGTCGCTGAACTACGAGTTCAACGTCTTCAGCCTCTTCCGCCGCAAGCTCTCGACGATCGCTCAGATGTACGAGCGGACCTGGCAAGCGCCAGGTTCATGCGAAGTGCATCAGGGCCCCGCCGACAGCCTCGACTGGCTGGTCGACGACGCTGCCGACTACGTGTTCACCGATCCTCCGTTCGGCTCCAACATCTTCTACGGCGACTCGTCGTACCTGTGGGAGGCGTGGCTTGGCGAACGGACCGACGTTGCGGCTGAGGCCGTGATCAACAAGAGGCTGACTGACGAGCTCGGTCGCACAACTCTGGATGGCTACGAGAAGGCGATGAGCCGTGCGATGGAAGAGATCGGCCGCGTACTCCGGCCGGGTGCGTGGGCTTCGCTGCAATTCCACAACTCCGATGACGCCGTGTGGTCCGCGATCCAGAACGCTGTCGATGCCGCAGGGTTGAGCGTCGAGGCCGCCGTCGTAATGGACAAGGGCCAGGCATCCTTCAAGGGCCTCCGTCACCACCAGCGAGGCGAGAAGGTGGCCAGTTTCGACCTCGTGCTGCACCTCGCTTCGGGACCACGAAACGAAACTTGCCCTGAGCATTACGAGATCGCACGAGCCGACATGCAGCAAATGCTCGAGGCATATGTCGCTCTCGAGCCGCCATCGCGCTGCACCACGCCGTGGCTGCATTCCCAAGCGATGCGACATCTCATCGCAATTGGTGCGTCGCCGGCGGGATGGAGCTTCGCCGCGGTGGAAGCACTGTGCGAAGAGACTTTTGAGAGGAAGGGCAACTCATGGCGCCTGCGAGCAAAGGCGGCGTAGACCGACGGCCGTTAGCCGCTCGTCTTCCGCTACCGAACTACGTCGCTGGCTCCAAGGGAGGTCCCTGGTACACGGCGCACACCTATCCCACCAAGATCCCGCCGGAAGCCGTCGCTCCGTTTATCGAGGCGTCGACGCTGCCCGATGGCCTGGTCGCTGACCCGTTCTGCGGGTCCGGTATGACAGGCGTCGCGGCGACGCTGGCAGGCCGCCGAGCGCTGCTGTCTGATCTCTCGCCGGGCGCAGTGCACCTCGCCCGCAATCACACGCGTCGAGTGTCCGCAGCGTCGCTCCATGAGGCGATCGCGCGGCTTGACAGTGCGTGGATGCTTGACGTTGAGCGCGACCTGTACTGGTCCTCAGTTGGTACTGAGGACGGAGTCGTCTGTGGGTTGATGCGACACATGGTGTGGTCCGAGGCCTACGAGTGCGCGTCGTGCCGGTCGACGGTGGTGCTGTGGGATGTGGCCGAGCCCGACCGGCCGCTCCGACGTCAGGTTGACTGCGATGTCTGCGGATGGTCGTTTGACCGAACTCGCCGCAGGCCGGTCGATTCAGTGCCCCGGTGGCTGACTCTCGCACCTGAATCGGGGGGAAAGCTGGTCCAAGGCGATCCGACTGCCGATGCAATCCGGCGGGTGGACGCGATCGGGCGCCGACGGCTCAAGCACTGGGTGCCGAGGGTGCGCATCGACTCATCCCGCGAGATGTACATCCGATCTGCTCTTCATCTTCGAGCCGTGCACACGGTTGCAGACATGTTCGCTCATCGCCCCAAAGTCGCTCTGTCTCGCCTATGGCACGAGATCGGTCTCATCACGGATGCAGCTGTGAGAGAGGCCCTGCAATTCGCGTTCACCAACACGGCTTGGCATGCCAGCCGCATGCGGCGCTACAACGCGAAGGGTGGCCAGCGCCCGCTGACAGGCACCCTGTTCATCCCGCAGCTGGTTTCAGAACCCAACATTTTCGAGGTCTTCCGTCACCAGGTCCGCCAAGTCTGCCGGTTGTATGAAGCGCTCCCCGACGGCGATGTCGAGGTAGCTCAGTCATCTGCGACAGACCTTCGTTGGGTCGCCGACTGTTCCGTGGACTACGTGTTCACGGATCCGCCGTTCGGCAACAACATCCACTACGCCGACTGCAACATCGTCTGGGAAGCGTGGCTGGGCAACCCAACCGATCACGACCAAGAAATTGTCGTGAACAAGTCACGCAGCGCAACGGATGGCGGCAAGACGCTCGCTGACTACCAGCGACTGCTCACAGATTCGTTCCGTGAAGCGAAGAGGGTCGTGGTCAACAGCGGGCGCATCTCGGTGGTCTTTCACAACTCTGACGACGCGGTATGGACTGCACTTCTCGATGCCGTTGAGGACGCCGGCCTGCACCAAGCAGAGGTGTCGATACTCGACAAGGGCCAACGAAGCCAGAAGGGCTACAAGGCCAGACGGGGCGAACTCGTGCCGTTCTACGACCTCGTCATGACCTTTGACAAGGCGAATCGACACACACCAAGACTGAACGGCGCCGGCGAGATGGCGCTCGACGCCGTCATGGCGCATCTCGAAAGCCTCGACGACAAGCCCTCCCAAGCACGCCACCTCGACTACCTGTACTCCGTCGCCGTGGGAGCAGTGATCGGTGGCGGCGCACGACCGATCGGGCTTTCGTTGCGAGCATTCGAGCAGCTGTGCAATGAACGCTTCGAACGAATCGGAAACTCGTTCCACCTATAGGTGCAAAATGGAGAGGTGAAGCGATGGCCAGCCTGCTAACGAAATCGGAGCTTCACGACCGGTTCCTCGCAGCGGTCGGCGGCGGTGCTGTGGTCTCCCACACAACCGACGCCGCAGGCGAACTTGTGGTCGAGCTTCAACCGCCGCTGCCTCGCCGAGTTCGCGTCTACATCTACAACGCCACCAACCCGTCGGGCGGCCGCTCCACGCCCGAGCACAAGATTCAACTCATCCTCGCTGACCAAGGCAGGGGCCATCGGGCCAACTTCGACCGATCCGAGGTCGATTTCGTGCTGCTGTGCGGCTACGTCGCAGAACACGATGTCTTCGTGTTCTGGGACCCATCCCTGCACCGGGACTTCGCATACTCGAAAAACCTGCAGGTGCGGTCCGAGAACGTTGCCAGCGCCGCTACTGCCGGAGTCACGGTGCGCCAGGAGCGGAGCTTGCGAACCGACCCCGAAACCGTCCTATGCACACCGAGCCGACTCGTCACGGAGGCGATCGCCGAGCGGTTCGCGGGTCCGATCCTCGTTCCTCAAGGACTAGGTGCCGAAGCTTCGAACGGCCAGCCCTACATGCGTCCACCGCGCAGCGGAAGCGGAGAGTCAACACTGCGCGTGTTCAGCGTCGATCCAGATGCCGTCGACCGAGGAACGAATGCGCATAAAGACGTGCAAGACCGGCTCGCAGATGCGGTCTCGGCTCGGGGATGGGAACCGCTCTCTCCCGGCGGCTCCGATCCGCTCTTCGACATCAGCTGGATCGTGACCGATACAGCGTGGATTGCCGAAGTCAAGAGCCTCACGGAGTCCAATGAGGATCGACAGCTTCGATTGGGCCTCGGGCAGGTACTCAGCTACGCGTACCTGATCGATTGGGGCGTGGCGGCGTATCGGCCTGTCCTGGCAGTTGAGCGCAAGCCGTCCTCTTCGTATTGGCCTGATCTCTGTGCGTCACACGGCGTGAAGCTGTCCTGGCCCGAGACCTTCGAAGAGATGCTCGACAACTGCACTTGACCAGCCGTAGATGGGCTTGGCCCCACGATGCCGCGCAATACTGGCGTGATGCCTGATGCTCGGGGGTCACAGCGCAGCGAGCGGCCCCGCCGGAATGGCGAGGCAGGCTCGAAGCCTCGCCGACCGCCGTGGGCGATCAGCGGCGTGATCCTGATCCGGCTCGTGACGAGCCAAGCATTCCTGATCGCGTTGGTTGTGTGGAGCTTTATGTGGGTCACCGTCGGCGCCAGCTGGGCACCACCGCTGTTCATCGTCGCAGTCATCGCCTTGGCGATCCGCAGGGGGCTCAACGAGCGACGCCAGGGGCGTCCCGGGGCCGAATCCGCACGCCGTTCGCCTCGCCGCAGCCCTCGGCCTCGACGCATACGCGGCCACCGCGACCTCGATGACGACTGGGACCCAGACGAGCTGGACTCAGAAGACTGGGACGCGGGCGACGAATGGGACGAGATCGAGGACCATTGGGACGACGACCGGGACGATCGTCCGCGCTCACGGCCACGCGGGCACTGGACCCGTCGCCCCGCCTGGGGGAACGACGCCGACGACGACGTCGATGACGGCTGGGACGACGACGAGGTCAGCCGACGGCCGCGGCGCAGGCACCGCTCGGACTCATGGGCGTCGGATGCCTGGGATGACGACGACTACATCTGACTTGCCATATCGGCCAAGCCCTGCTGGGCACGGCGCCCACGTGCCGCGTACGACTGGTACTGAGCGACTGCAGCACGCAGCCGCGGCGGATCAGCCGTGCTTGTCGGGGCCGGCCTTGGTGATGTGGAAGCGGACCAGGCAGCGCTTGTCCTCCACCATTGCGCGGCGGTAGTCGTCCCAGTCGGGGTGCTCGCCCTGCAGGGTGCGGTAGTACTCGACCAGCGGATCGAGGGCGGCCTCGCCGGAGATGATGTCGGCCTGGCACTCGAGCTGGACCCAGCGGCCCAGCCATTTCTCGGGGAACACGCACAGCCACGACTGCGGGTCGCGATGCAGGTTCTTGACCTTGAAAGCCGTGTCCCGGGTGCTCATCACTGCCGTGTCATCCACCACGGCCAACGTCACCGGCGACAGCTGCGGCGTGCCGTCGCGTGCCTTGGTGGCCAGCACAGCGCGGTCGTTCTTGCGCACGTAGTCGAGTGCCTTGGAGATCTCCATGCGCGCAGCCTCGCACATACGACCCCGGCAGTCGGGGCGGCCGACCCGGGCCGAGCCTCGTGCATGCGAGTCCGCGCGTTCAGGGCTGGCGGCCCGGGCCTCGTACCACGAGCCGCAGCACGTCAGAACCGGCAGTCCTGTGGCACCAAGCGCATTCCGCGAGACTGCCGCCATGAAGATCTCTGCCGCCTTCCCGCCCGTTCCCGAGACACCAGACCACATCGTGCTGGCCGAAGAGCTCGGCTACGAGACCGCATGGGTGTACGACACCCCGGCGCTTCAGCTCGACGTGTGGATGACGCTCGCACTCGCCGGCGTGCGCACAGAACGCATCCGCCTGGGTACTGGCGTTCTGATTCCCTCGCTGCGCCACCCGATGACGACCGCATCGGCGATTGCCACGCTGGTCGGTCTCGTCGGGGCCGAACGAGTCATCATCGGCGCCGGCACCGGATTCACGGGCCGCCGAGCCATGGGCCAGAAGCCGCTGCGCTGGGCCGAGTTCCCTCAGATGGTCGCCGACACCCAAGCACTGCTGCGAGGCGAGATCGTCGAGATCGAGGGCAGGGCCGCACGCATGCTGCATTGGCCCGGCCAGGCCGTCGAGCGGCCCATCGAGGTGCCGTGGATCGTGGCTGTGAACGGCCCCCGGGGCCTCGCCGCAGCCGCCGAGATGGGCTGCGGGGTGTTCACCTCACGGCCCCGGCCCGACGCCGATTACACAGGCATCGACGACGTCATCCTCCTGGGCTTCGGAACCATCATGGACCACGACGAGACGATCGAGTCTGAGCGTGTCATGGACACCGCCGGGCCGGGTGTGAGCGTGGCGTACCACGCCTTCCTCGAGCAGCGCGACGCCCGGCTCAGCACGCTGCCCAACGCCGGGCGCTTCGGCGAGATCACTGGCCCCATGGACCCCGACACCCTCCACCTCTCGCTCCACGAAGGCCATCTCACCGAGCTCAACCCGATCGACCGGCAGGTGCTCACCCCCGAATCGCTGCGCATCGCCCCGTTCGTCTGCCATGCCGGCGAGGTGCCCGAGCGCATGGAACGCCTCGCCGCCGCGGGCATCACCGAAGTCGCATTCCAGCCCATGGGCGATGTAGAACGCGAGCTGCGCGCCTTCGCCGCCGCGGCGCTCTGAGCCACGCAGCGCCTTCCCCCGGCGAGGTCGAATGCGACGATCAGTCCCGGTTCGCGGCTGCCATCTGGCACTATCGGGGCGATGACGAGCGGCGGGGACGAGAACCCAGAGGAGGGCGCAGACGCTGGCGCAACCCCCGATATCCGCCAGATCGACTCCTTGGAGCTCTCAGCGGCGGCAATGGACTCGCCGCTCACCACGGCCGAGCTGTGCCGGGTGGTGGGCAGCCGGGTTCGCGAACTCCGCCAAGCGCTCAACATGACCATGTCGGCGTTCGCCGACGATGCCGGCATCTCGCTGGGGATGCTGTCGAAGATCGAGCACGGCCAGAGCGCGCCCAGCCTCTCGACGCTTGCGCGGCTGGCCGCGACCGCCAAGGTGCCGGTGACCGCGTTGTTCCGCGGCCTTGACGAGGAGCACGACCTAGTGATCGTGCGGACGGGCGAGGGCCACCAGATCTACCACGACCGCGGCGGGCCCGACCGGCTCTACCAGGATCTCGGGACGTTGCGCGGCGCAAACCGGGTCATCGAGCCGATGATCACCACCATCACCGAACGGGGGGGCGAGTTCCCCCTCTACCAGCATCCCGGCGTCGAAT
>JAJDTF010000044.1 GCA_022827265.1 Acidimicrobiia bacterium
GTCGCTGTCCTGGGCCGCCACCGGCGGCGCGAAGATCGACAGCCAGACCCAGGCCAAGACCCAGACCGCAGCGCCCAGCGCCACGCCGGTCGTGTACTCGCGCACCGGCACCGCTGCTGTGTCGTGCACCGCGGACGGCACCGTCACCCTCACCGCCACCGCCGGAGCTCACAGCCGCACTGTCACGGTCGCGGTCGTCTGTGACAAGCCCGATGCGGCGGTGGCGATCAGCGGTCTCGCGGATGCGGCGGAGAGCGGTTACGGCACGGTGACGGTCAGCACCGGGTTCACCGTCGCGCCTACGGCGGCCCGCTGCGGCGCCGTGCCCGCCGCGGCGACCGTCACAGCAGGCCAGAGCGCGCAGGAACGCACTCTCACAGCGGGCATCGCCGCGCCCGGCAGTCTTGAGGTGACCGTCGCCTGCGAAGCCGATGACCACGTTTCTGCGTTGCAGACGGTGATCTTGTCGGCGCGTGACGCGTGCGTGTCCGACCTCGGGCTGCTCTCGACGGGCAGGACGATAGCGAGCGGCGAGCTGACCGGTGACTGCGTCTCGCAGCGGCTGTCGCGCCGGGGCCGTGTCTACTATGCGCGCTGGCACACGCTCACCTCCGCCAATCCCGGCTCGCTGCGCATCACGGTGGACGACGACGGCTCGAACACGCCCGTGCTAGTCACCTACGCGCGGCTGATCGACGGGCACCAGCGCGACGGCAAAACGCTCGCAGCCGCACGGGGCACCACGGGCGACCCCGCGAGCCGCATGCAGGCAAGACTGCCTGGGCCGGGCCGCTACATGATCGAGGCCACCAGCGCCCAGCCCGCCGGCACCGGCGGCTACACACTGACAGTTGAAGCGTTCCTCGGCGTGGCCATCGACGGGCTCGACGGCGGCCGACGCGTGGGCGGCGGCCCTGTCGCGGACCGCTTCACCGTCTCCCCGCCCGACGCCTCATGCAGGCCCATCGCCCGCACCGGCGCCGTCACCGCAGGCGACAACGGCCAGCGCACCCTCACCGCGAGCCTCGCCGGGCCCGGCGCCGTCGACGTCACTGTCGTCTGCAGCCGCATCGGCTACAGCACAGCCGTCGCCACCTCGACGCTCACAGCACTCACACCCGTTAGCTCGGTCGACATCGACACGGTGCCGAAAGACGCATGTAAACCGGCTGGCGGTCCGCTCGACTCAGGCGTGGACCAGGCGCTGGCCTGCACCATGACCCAAGGCATCCCGCTCACCATCAACGCCGAAGCGACGGGCGCTTCCAGCCAGACGGCACTCGCCTGGGCAGCGCAGAATGGCGCGACCGTGACGCCCGGCGAAGAAGAGTCCCTCGACGCGAGCGTCGTCGGCAACGATGTGGTGTTCGCCCGCTCAGGCAGCGGAACGGTCGCCTGCTCCGCCGACGGCGACATCGCTCTCACAGTCAGCGTCGGCGACACTGTCGAGCACATAACAAAGCTCGACATCGATTGCGTTCCCCCGGTGCAGATCACCAACTACGCACCCGGCACGCGCAACGGCGCAGGTGCCATGACCGGAACCTTCGACGTATTGCCCTCCACAGCGAAATGCTCAGCGTCGAACACGGGCGGCATCCCAGGACGCCCCACCGCAGGCGGCACCAGCGGGCCGCGCACTGTCACCGTGGCCACGACCGTGACGGGCTGGCTCGACATCGGGATCAAATGCGAAGCAGACCACCACGCCACGACGACCGCCACAGCACGATTCGTGGCACACGCCGACGCCGTATGCACCACCGATCTGGGAACCCTCCGCCACGGGTCACGAACCGTGCCCGGTACCATCGCGCACGACATCAGGTGTGTCTCCCACCGGAGAGACACCGCGAACCCCGAGCGCAGCTACTACGCGCGGCGGCACGCATTCACTATGGCCACCGCAGGATGGCTCACAATCGGCCTCGAGGCCGCAGGTAGCGGCCCTCACGGACTCGACACCTACCTGCTGGTGCTCTACGGCCACGGCTCAGGCGGTGCCGAGCGCGGCCGTGACGACAACTCAGGCGCCGGCGGCAACGCACAACTCGACGGGCTGTTTCTCGCCCCGGGCCGATACACCATCGAAACCACCACCGCCACAGCGGGAGGAACAGGCGGCTACCGGCTGAGTATCGACGCCGACTTCGCCGCACAGGCACCCGGCCAGCCCATGGACATAGACGCAATCGTCGGCCAGACCGTCACCCGCACCTGGACCTACCTGCCCGCCGACGCCACCGCCACCATCCATACCGTTACACCAGAAGGACTCGACGCAACGATTCACGCCGACCAAGGCAACATCACCCTCACCGCCACTACCACCCATGCCGACGACTACACCGTCACCTTCGCCTACACCGCATCAGGACACACCCACACCATCGACACCGTCATCGACGCCGACTGTCCGCCCCAACATTCGGAGAGTGCCACTCGGACATGTGTACCTAGGGTCACGACACTACCGATCGGCTGTTCTCCAGCGTGGTTGCAGGACGGGTACTATTGGCGAGATCAGAAATATCTCACCTCGTACAAGATCTATGCTGCTGACGCAGCACCAGAGTGCATTTCTCTATCCCAAAATTCCAAGGCTGCGTACTTTAGGTTCGAGGTGTCTGCCTCCCTAGAGGCCCTGTTCGAGTTCAAAGCAACAGATTCTGGCGGTACTGGTACACATCTGTTTAGGCTGGGTGGTGCTCCCTCAATGACGTTGTGGCGCATGCAGCACCATCCCATTCACGATGAAACGCTCGTACTGGTAGCGATCTCCCACACTACAGCCATCGATTCACCAATATTTGAGTTGACTATTGACCCGGGTATCTATGTCTTGGAACTCGCCAACTCAGTTCCAGTGCGGGTGGTTGGTCCTGCGGTACTCCGAACGGCACTCCCGCTAGGACATTCATTCTATCACGACGTGAAGTACCTCAGTAACGTAGGCCTCGGCGGTAATGGTATGAGTCTCGGGGAGTTCCTTGCGGCGCGGGGCAGCATAAACTATGCAAATCATCCAGACACGAGTCGGCGCACAGATATAGGCAACACGCACGATCCGATGAGCCACAATTATCCATGGCTTGCATTTTGGACCGATAAGTGCAGCATCCCGCCTGTATTGAAACCTTTAACGGACGGCATCAACCTGAAGGACTCTCCAGTATTTGACGGCGTCGAGGTGCCATTTATATATGGTTGTATGCGCCATGATTTCGCCTGGAGAAACCTCTATCGAGCGGAGCACTATTACAACTATATTGGAGACAATTCTAAAGGTCCGTGGCGGTTGGGGACGATGAATGAATCCAATGGGCGTTTAGGTTTGGATCTTATGCGTCTCTGCCGTGCCAATGGCAGTCCAACCAGTCCAGACTCTGAGTCGCCTTACTTTACTTGGAGTATACTGCGCGATGCGACTAACCCAGCCCAAGCGCTTAGCACTTGTGATACTAGGGCGGGGCAGATCAAATTAGGAGTCGGTACGGTACTACCCTTCATAGGGACGGTACATTATCCGCCATTCTAGAGCGGTAGGTGCAATGAAGACGAGAGGCTTTAGGCGGGGGGCAGTGATCACAGCCCTTGTAGGCGTGTTCGGCTTGATCCTAATCTTCGCAATTATCCAAGTGAAGGACGACCGAGTGGGTTCCGCTGCTTCTGACATACACAATCAATTTAGTGTGGAGGGTGTCGACGGCGTGCTGCGAACGTATTCGGAAATAGATCTGGGCCTTCCAGGAGCCATACGTTCCCAGTTAGAGGAACTGCATCCTTGGACTCGCTTTGCCACGCCCGAAGAGCGTCTTGAAATCGTTGATGCCGAGCTGGAACAATTTTACTCTCTCCGCGGGCATGAGCGTGAGCGCAGGTTCTTTGAGATACAATTGCAAACCGTGATCACTGACGGGCTTGAGTCTCTGTCAGGAGAACTTAGCACGTATGATGGGCTACTGGCTCTAGCGTTTCGAGAAGGCATGCAGCAATGTGCGGTCGAACATGATATCGCGGGTGATGCACATGTGTTCTCGTTGCTAGACTTTCAGAAAGATCACAGTATCTTCGAAGAAGAACAGAGCATGACATACGACGAACTTGTTGCATTGCGGCATTCATGTGCCACGGCGGCATCAGAATACCCGACTCTAACGGAACCGATCCGCGTGGACCTACTGGAGCGACAATATGACGCTCTCCGTGAGTATGTCTATCAATGGGTTCGAGACAATCCAGAGCTAATTGTACCAGTTGAGTATCATGCAGGCATAAATCAACCGTATGCTGAGGCACTGATTGAGAGCTGTAAACAGACTGATGACCCCGCCATTTGCGCGGATGAAGCAGGAGTTAATGTAGATAACGTTATCGCTGGTTTGGATTAGGGCTCTAAGCTGAATGTCCTCGGTGCCGTTGTAATGACACTTGCGCGATTGTTGGTCTGGCCGATGTAGTTTCAGACTAGTGCTGTGACCGGGTACCTGTGGGGGGTTGGTGTCCGCGTGGTGGGGTGTGGGGTGTGGTTTGGTCGGGGGTATGAGTGAGCGTGTTCGGGTTCGCCGGCTGACCCATGAAGAGGGCCGGGCGTTGGTGCAGATCGTGCGCCGTGGCGGGGGCAAGTCGTCGGGGTCTCATGTGCGCTGGCGGCGTGCGGTGGTGGTTCATGCGTCGGCGGGCGGGAACTCGGTGGCGGTGATCGCGCGGTTGGTGGCGACGTCGCCTGATCGGGTGCGTGAGATGATTCATCGTTTCAACGAGTCGGGGATGGCGTCGTTGGACCCCAAGTGGGCGGGTGGCCGTCCCCGCCGGATCACGACTGACGATGAGGCGTTCATCGTCGAGACGGCCCGCACGCGTCCCCGCAAGCTGGGGCGGCCGTTCACGCGGTGGAGCATCCGCAAGCTGTCGGCGTATCTGGCCGACAACCCGACTCGGGTGGTCGTCATCGGCCGGGAGCGGCTGCGTGTGCTGTTGGGCCGGGCGGGGATCACGTTCCAGCGCACCAAGACCTGGAAGGAGTCCAACGACCCGCAGCGGGACGCGAAGCTGGACCGCATCGAGCACGTGATCGACAAGCACCCTGATCGGGTGTTCGCGTTCGACGAGTTCGGGCCGTTGCAGATCCGCCCGGTCGGCGGTTCGTGCTGGGCGCCGCGCCGGCGTCCCCAGCGGCAGCGCGCGAACTACAACAAGCGTCACGGGGTGCGCCAGTTCCACGGCTGCTACAGCGTCGGCGACGACGAGCTGTGGGGCGTCGTGCGGCACCGCAAGTCCGCTGCGAACACCCTCGCAGCGCTCAAGACCATCCGGTCTCGCCGTCCCGACGGCGAGCCGATCTATGTGATCTTGGACAACCTGTCCGCCCACAAGCACGCCGACATCGCCCGCTGGGCGCGCCGCAACCGCGTCGAGCTGTGCTTCACCCCCACCTACAGCTCATGGGCGAACCCCATCGAAGCCCACTTCGGGCCGCTGCGCGAGTTCGTGCTCAACAACTCAGACCACCCCAACCACACAGTGCTCACCCGACGGCTTCACGACTACCTGCGCTGGCGCAACGCCAACAAACGCTCACCCGAACTGCTCGCCGCCCAACGACGAGAACGAGCCCGCGTCCGATCCGAACGCGGCCACCAATGGGGACGCCCCGCCACACCAAAAGCCGCATGACCAAAGCGCGCAAACGTTTGTGGTCACAGCACTAGATGATTGGTGGCTCTTCGCGTTTTAGCGTGGAGTGAGTGTGTCGAGCAGGGTCCAGTCGGGTTTGCCGGCATAGAGCAGGACTCGTGTGCGGTAGTGGTCGAAGTTGGTGATCCCGAACGACACCCGCTTGATCAGCTTCGCGAGATTGTTCGCGGCCTCCGTCGGCCCGTTCGTCACGCGCGAGCGGTGCCAGTTGGTGATCTGGGTGCGCCAGGCGGTCAGGGTTCGGCCGAGCTTGTTCAGCTCGGGTGAGAAGGTGTCGTCTTGGAGGTCGCGGGCGAGCTCGTCGAGCGCTTCGGCGGCGAGGGCGCGGCTGGGGATCCGGTACACGCCGCGCAGGGTCTCTTTGGCGTGCCACGCGTCGCGGACTTCGCTGTGGGGGTCGCCGGCACAGCCGGCATGTCATGATCAGCCGCAGACATGATCCTTCCCAGCCCACAGCGTCCAGCTGCGGACCCGCAGATCACGCCGGTTACACAAAATTCTCGAGTGTCACTGTTGGGTGTGCCGGGGCCTTCTGCCAGGGGGCTGCGGTCCGGCCTCTCGCTCGGCGGTGACTCGACAAAATTCTGGCCTGGTGCCTGTTGTCAGACGTGTCGCGTCGAGTGTGGGGCCGGCAGGAGCGCTTCTGTCTTGAAGGGAGCCTGACTGTCTCGACTCGGATGTGACGAAGCGCCCCTGCCGTCCCGGACCCACCGGAGCATTACTTCCAGCAGGAGCACCCCATGACATCTGCGGTCGGGGGGATCGACCCCCACCAGGACACCTTCACTTTGGGGATCGTCGACGCCAACGGCGTCGAGACCTGCCACGAGACCTTCGACAACACAGCTGCGGGCTACGCCGAGGAGATCGATCTGCTCGACGCGCACGGCGTGTGCCTGGTCGGCGTGGAGGGCTCGGCGAAATGGGGCGCCCATGTCGCGATCGCCTTGGCGGCGGCGCGCTTCGACGCCCGCGAGGTCCCGCCGTCGCGCTCGGCCGCGCAGCGCCGCTCTCGGCGGCCGGGGCAAGACCGACGCCGTCGACGCGGTCGCCTCCGCGCGGGCGCTGCTGGCCGAGCCGACCCTGGGCCCCGTCCAGGCCTTGGAGGTCTACGACCCGCTCGTCGCCGAGATCGAGGCCGTGCTCGAGCACCGCCGGGCGCTGGCAGCCGCACGCACACTGGGTTTGCACCATGTCGCAGGCCAGATCTCCAAGCTGCCCACCGAGATCCGCGACCAGCTCGCCAGCGTCGGCAAGATCGAAGCCCGGCTGCGCCGCCTCGAACACATCGACCCCGCCAACGCCACCACTCCCGCCGGCAGATACCGGCTCGAATGGCTCCAAGCATTCATCGACCAAGACAGCCAAGCGCGCCGCGAGATCCGCCGCCTCGAACGGCGCATCGACGAGCTGCTCGACCAGCACGGCACCACACTGCGCGACGAGGACGGCATCGGCCCCATCTCCGCCACCCTGCTGTGCGAGGTCGGCGACCCGACCCGGTTCGACCGCGAGACCCGAGTTCGCCCGCTGGTGCGGCACCGGCGCCGTCGCGCTCTCCTCAGGCGACCGCAACAGCCAGCCCGTCAAGCACCGGCTCGACTTCGGCGGCAACCGACGCATCAACAGCGTGCTGCACATCGCGTCGGTCACCCAGGCCCGCAGCCAGCCCGACGCCGCCGCCCTGCCTCGCCCGCAAAACCGGCGAGGGCAAGACCCGACGCGAAGCCCGCCGAGCCCACAAACGCCACCTCGCCAACCGCGTCATCCGACGCATGTGGCGCGACGAAAAACACCGCCCGAAGGCCCAAATTCAGGCCGCCTGACGACCCCACTTGACAAGGGAGCGTCCGACAGGCCCGCGACCGCGAGACAGACGGCTGACCATTCGAGCCAGTCAGGAATATTGATGTCGAACATTGGCGACGCTCTTTTCGCAGTTGTGTGCGCGGTGTTACTTGATTTTCCGGCTTGGGTTTCCCGCCAGTTCAACAGAAGGCTAGAAGCTCTGGAAATGAGTGTCAGAACCTCGGCCTACGACGATCCGTCGTTCTACGAGTTTGCGGTCGAATGCCTGAATTGTCACAGCAGATCCAGGTTTGTAGTACGAAACTCAATACTGCGCAAGATCCTGTGCCCGAGTTGCATCGCATCCGTAACGCTATACGAGGCGTCGAGAACGCTCGGCCGCATGCTGGCTGCCCGCTCAGCACCAGCACTGGTGCAGGAGATTCATGTTCACACGCACAGCATCGGGCGCATTCCTCCGCCAAGCATTCCTCCGGATCTGTCAAGTCTTCGTTTCAGGCTTGTGATTCAAACTGGCTTGTTCAGAGCCGGAGACGTACCGCCAGCGCCTCCTTCGCCCTTGATGCCGGCAGCCAACCAGCCGTTCACTGGACATGACTGCGCCGTCGCGGGTCTCTATCGATCAGAATGCGAGCACCAAGTTCTCATTCACATGACCGAAGGCGACCGATTCCCGATGTGCATGAAGCAAGAGCCCCACCACGCGTACTGGCGGATCAGGCCGCCTACCAGCTAACGCGCATCGGTTGGTCCTACGCCACTCACATACGAACCGAGATGATCGTCGACGCCATCGACATGGCCATCGAGACCCGCCGGCCGCCCCGAGGCCTCATCCACCCCTCAGATCAGGGCTTCCTCTCACGAGAAACCCCGGCCGTCAACAACCCTTGCCGGTTTCGGATCTTGCGAAAGTGCTTGTGACAGTACGCTCGCGAATCTGGAGATCATGTCCTAGGGTCCGTTCACGCATTGCGGTGGCGGCCTTGGGAGAATCGACACAGTGGGGAGCCTGTCGTGAATGCCAGTCGAAAAGGAAGCGATGACCGCGAGAAGCAGTGCAGATTTAGGCCAAAGAGCAATTGGGCGAGGGCTCGAAATGTGCTGTTCAAGCTGTGGAGTTTTGTTGCCAGTACAATCACCATTGTCGGTGCCGTAACTGTGGGATTGGTTGCATACGACATTGTGAGCATCGAACGAATAATTGTCTTTGGCAGACTGACTGATGAAACTGTCATCGAGCCGCCGGTTGCCACGAGCGAGGCGCCTCCCGTGACTGAAGCCGCAACTCTCACAACACATCCGGCCGTTGGCACCACCACGACGCATCTGGCTCCAACGACAACAGCCGTGCCGCCAACGACGAGCACCGTTCCGGGCACCTCGACAGACGGAATACTAGTTGCAATGCCGGATTATGAATGGAGCGACGATGATTCCGGTGTCTGGTGCCAGCCGCCGCCTCATATTGGAAATGATGCAGGCGGAAGATACCGCTTCAAGTTCGCCTTCGCGAAGGGCGATGATGATGACAGCCAGTACGACACATACGCGCAGTGGAACGTTGAATTGGGCGAGGAGCAGTTTGGCTCGTATGACGTCGAGGCGTGGATCCCTGCACGATCGGCCACCGCGGACGTGGTGTACAACATCTTTGTGGACGAAAACGGAGACTCCGAATTCGACGCAGATGAACTGCTGGCGAGACCGATGTTGAAACAGGATTCATGGGATTCCGATACTGGCGACTGGCGCTTGCTCGAGACGATAGACGCGAAGGGCAGCGTCCGGGTCATTGTTCGGAACTCCGAGACGGGCGACGATTTCAGAACGGATGGCCAAGAGAATGCGCGCATCGCAGTCGATGTAATCCGTCTTCGTCCGTCTTCCCCCGAAACCGACGGCGTCTAGCGTTTGCGCGTCGAGTAGGCCGGTGCGGCCCGCATGCTGGCTACGTATCGTCTGGTGGGGACGCGGCGCCGGTCGAAGAGCATCGAGGCTGCAGCCGCGGCCTGGCATAGTCGCTAACTGCCGTCGTGGGAGTGGGCGCCGCCGATCCAGACGATCCAGCCTGTGTGTTCACTGTCCGCTCCGTGAGATGCCGCGAATGCAACGTTGGCATTGGATGATCTGTGGCTCTTCCCGTCGATGACGCGCTCGCTGGGGATGCCGGTGATGACTTCGAGAGGGCTGCCGCCTTCGGCTGTGTAGTACTCGGCAAAGGTAATGAGTTGGCGTATCTCCAGGACGCGGCCGTGCCGTAGGAGCGCGACGTAGCTGCGCAGGTCGTCGATGAGCACCGGCTCGTTGTCGTGTTCCCAGTCTGGGCGAGACGAGATGTACTTGTTGACGGCTGCGCAGTACAGCACCATCGGGTGGGTTCCGTTTGGGGGAAGCGTCTCAAGCACGGCTTTGGGCACGTAATGGGCGAGGTCGCTGGCATTGCCGACTCTTCGTGTTTTAGCGTGGTGTGAGTGTGTCGAGCAGGGTCCAGTCGGGTTTGTCGGCGTGCAGCAGGACTCGTGTGCGGTAGTGGTCGAGGTTGGTGATCCCGAACGACACGCGTTTGATCAGCTTGGCGAGGTTGTTCGCTGCTTCGGTCGGCCCGTTGGTCACACGCGACCGGTGCCAGTTCGTGATCTGGGTGGGCCAGGTGGCCAGGGTGCGGCCGAGCTTGTTCAGCTCCGGGGAGAACGTTTCGTCTTGGAGGTCGCGTGCGAGCTCGTCGAGCGTCTCGGCGGCGACGCTGCGTTTTGGGATCCGGTAGACGCCGCGCAGGGTCTCGGTCGCGTGCCACGCGTCGCGCACCTCGCCGCGGGGGTCGCCGGCTGCGAGCAGGCCCCGCAGCTTGGCTCGTCCGCGGTCGGTGACTCGCTCGGACGCTTTGAGCAGCAGTCTGCGTATCCGGTAGAGGGGGTCGTGTTTGGTGCCTCGCCCGCCGGTGGTCTCGTTCTGAACCCGGCGGCGCACGTCGTCGATAGCCGAGTTGGCGAGCTTGATCACCCGGTACGGGTCAGCGACCTGGCGGGCGTGCGCCAAAGCGTCGGTGAACGTCTTGCGATAGGGACCCGACAGGTCCATCACGCCCCAGCGGATCTGCTTGCGCCATAGCGACGATCTCGCTCGGATCCATGCGGTGGCCCCGTCGGCGCTGCGACCAGCGACTATGTCGAGCAGCCTGCCGCGGCGGGTGTCCACGATCGTGGTGCCCCAGTGCTTTTCTCGGTACCGGCCGCGGCGGAACATCAAAATCTCGTCCAGGCCCAAAGCGGTTACCCCGTCGAGGCGTGCGGGGTCGGCATCGAGCAGCGCCGATCCCCACCGGTGCACTGCCCGCATCACCGTGTGCCATCCCGCACCCAGCTCGGCGGCGATCTCGCTGACCGCCCGACCGGCGCCCGCGCGGCGGGTCGCGTGACGCGCTGCCCGGCTGGCCGTCCGCGCCCTGGGCGGCGCGACTGCGGGGTCATGGTCGGTGAACGTGCCTACCGCGCACGACCCGTCGGGGCAGCGCCAGCGGCGCTTGCGCCACCCCAGCCGCACCGGCCGCCCGAACGCCGGCAGATCAGCCAGCCTCACCGTGCTCGCGCTGTGCGCCCACACCGGCCCCCCGCAGCCGACACAGCACGGCCGCCCCGCCAGCTCGACCCCGATCTCGAGCGGACCGCCGTCGCGGTCCCTCACACCGGTCACCGTCACGCCGACGCCCAAGCCGACAACCACACCCAACGCGCGAATAGCGTCAACCCTCACAGGGATCCTCCAGAACTCGGGGCTACGAACACCTCCGATTCTGGGGGATCCCTCCCAATCAGGCCGTGACCCTCACACAGCTACTCCACGCGCAAACGCGAAGCGCCATCATAGTGTTCGCTGTTGACCACGAATGGAGCCACATCGTGTGGGTAGGCACCGAGCATCTCGAATGACCTGCGCAGCGGTCCGCAATTTCGGTATGTCATCACGGAGTGTGCTGTGGCATCGACTCTGGGCGCGTGCTCTTGATTTGTTGTTTGCAGGGGTCAGCGCCTATTTGCCCATGTTTCTCCTGTTCCCGGCCGTAGCCGTGTTCGGCTTTGACCCATTCGACTCGGGCGCAAGTGTGCAGGGAACGATTTGGCTCCTCGTGTGCAGCGTTGGCATGGTCATGGCGCTTGTCTTTGAGGCTTGGATGCTCTCACGTGTGGGTCACACACCCGGAAAACGTATCTTGCATATCAGAGTGACTGATGCTGGTGACGGCGCTTTGCCTTCATTCCATCAAGCCTTGGTGCGTTCGACAGTGCCGATAATGTCCGCCGCCGTCGGTACTCTTTTCGGGACAGTCACAGCTATGTATTTGATGGTGCCGACCGTTGAGGAGATCGGCATCGTCATTGTTCCAGGCTGCGGTGGTGTAGCTTGGTTCCGACAGTGATCGGGACTGGCAGACGCTCGGTTGTCAAGTAATGCGGTGAGGCGGGGGACACTCCGGCGCTTTCGTGTCATGGGGCGGCGCCGTGTGTGGCGAGGCGTGCGAGGACGGTGAGTGCTGTGCCTGCTGCGAGTGCGGGTGCCCAGGCGATGGTGCCGGCGGGTCCGTGGCGTGCGTGCGCTGCGGCGGCCTGGGGGACGGCGACCGCTGCGCCGGTGAGCAGCGCCCACCGGGGCCATTGGGGTCCCCACCATACGGTGAGGATGCTGCTGGCGTTGATGAGCCGGATGTCGCCGTAGCCGACGGAGCCGGGCCCCAAGCGATGGAGAACCTCGCCTGCGATGAGCACCGCGGCTGCGCTTGCTGCGACGCTCAGCAGGTGTGCAGGGCGGCCGTATGCGACCGATGCGAGCCTCAGCAGCACGGCGACGAGCACGGCGGCTGTCCAGCAGGCTGTTCTCGATATGCGTCGTTCTCGCAGGTCGGTGACGGTGGCGTGCGCGGCCAGCAGCACCCATGTGCCTGCGGCTGCCCATACCGATGTCGTTCCCAGCCAGCGCGCCGCTGTCACCCGGTCATCATGACCGCTCTGTCGCAACTGCCAGCGCAGTCTTGGGCTTCCTCCGAATTGAGCCCTTTGCGTTGGACCTGTCAAGTCTGACAGGCCTGTCGGAGGCAGCGCCCGACGGTCCCGCTGCTGGACGGGCCTTGGCCCGCGAAGTCGCGTGCATCACGTCCATCGCGAGCAGCACCCGGGAACCAGGTTCAGCGGCGGCGCTAGCACGCTCGCTCAGATCGCGTCTCAAGTCATCGCCGTATCTCGTCTGTCTCTGCTCGCGCGGAATCTTCGATCTCGATCGGAGGCGTGAACTGCGGACTGCAGATCGGCACCGCCGCCTGTGGGATTCAGGCCTACGGGACGATTTTGGAGATCGGCATCTCGACGATGTCCGCCGCGCCCCGTTCGATCAGCTCGGGAATGAGCACGTTGATCGTCTGCTTGGGGGCCACTGTCTCGACGGCGTAGGCCTCGCCGCCCCACAGCTCGTTCACGGTGGGCGCCTTCATCGAGGGCAGCACGTCGATCACGGCGTCGAGGTGCTCACGGCTCACGTTCAGCTTCACCAGCACCTTGCCCCGCGCATCCAGCACTCCGTCGAGCAGCGTCTTGATCTGCGTCATCGCCCGGCGCTTGTCCGGGTCGTCGTAGGCAGCCCGGTTGGTGAAGATCTCGGTGTAGCTCGTGAGGATCTCGTCGATGATCCGCAGGCCCGCAGCGTGCAGGGCCCGGCCGGTCTCGGTGAGGTCGACCACGGCATCCACGATCTCGGGCGCCTTCGCTTCGGTAGCGCCGTAGCTCAGCCGCACGTCCGCATCCACGCCGCGCTCAGCGAAGAACCGCCGGGTGAGCTCGGGGTACTCGCTCGACACTCGTACCCCGTCTGGCAGGTCGGTGAGCGCCCCGAACTTGCTGTCGTCGGGCACCGCCACCACGATGCGCACCGGCCGCGATGTCGCCTTCGAGTAACGCAGCTCGCCCAGCGAGACCACATCGCTGCTGGTCTCCTCGATCCAGTCCCGCCCCGCGATGCCTAGGTCGAACAGCCCGTCAACTACATAGGACGGGATCTCCTGAGGTCGCAGGATCCGCACGTCGTCGATGCGCGGGTCGTCGATCGAGGCGCGGTAATCCACCGCGGAGCCCCGCCGCACGGGCAGGTCCGCATCTTCGAACAGCTGCAGGGTCGCCGCCTCCAGCGAGCCCTTGGGGAGCACGAGCTTGAGCACGGGCGGTAACGGTACCCGCAGGGCTTCACCGCGCCCTGCTGATTTTCCTCGTGCCGGACGGCAGCGTGCCCCAGCCTCGATGCCGCGGTGCCTCTGGCGCCGCTGCTATTCGGCTGCCGTCTGGCGCTTGTGGATCTCGACGTAGGCGAGGCGAATCTGCTGCAGCGCACTTTGCAGCGTGTCGCCGGCCGGCAGCTGGTCGGCGAGATTGTCCACCAGCAGGCCCAGCGCGTCGATCGGGAGCCGTGCCTCTGTGAGATCGGGAGGGTCGCGCCGCAGATGCAATGCCGCGAGCTCGAACAGCCCCATCATGTGGTTCTGCACGATCTCGGCCGCGGGCACCGAGACGAGCTGTTCCTGGGCCTCGCGCAGCTGCTCCTGCATTGCGGCCAGCTCTTCGGGGTCGAACGGCTCGCCAGTGCGCGGATCGATCGGGAGACCGGTCTCGGGGTCGATGTCGAGTTCGCCGGCGAAGGCGCCGCCCTCGCCCTCATCGGCGGGGCCGTATGCGCCTCCTTCGTCGGCCGGGGGAGGGGGCGCGCTGGGCGTCTCGCCGGCGCTCTCACGGGGTACCCGGTGCTCACCCTCGGGTGTCCACAACGTGCTCATCGGCAAACTTCCCCGCTCGTGTGGCTGTGCTGGCTTTCCTCAGCGCTGTTACCCTACGGCCCCTACAACAGGAACAAGCGGGGTCTGACCCCCACCGGGCCGCCTCAGGGCGCGTTCTGGCACTGGGCTCGCACAGGATGCCGCGTGGACGAGGAGCGTCCTTTGGACAAGCGAGTACGGCCATAGCACGCGCAAGCGACGGTGACGCCCGGATCAACGAGGACATCAGGGTCCGCGAGGTCCGCTTGGTTGCACCCGACGGCGAGCAGATCGGCATCAAGTCGGTTCCCGAAGCGCTGCAAATCGCCCGCAACATGGACTTGGACCTCGTCGAGGTGGCGCCCAACGCCGCCCCGCCGGTCTGCCGCATCATGGATTACGGCAAGTACAAGTACGAGGCGGCCCAGCGGGCGAAGGAATCGCGACGCAAGGCGACTCATGCCGGGCTGAAGGAGATGAAGTACCGGCCCAAGATCGGGACCGGCGACTTCGGCACCAAGACATCCAAGGTCTGCAAGTTCCTCGAGGACGGCCACAAGGTCAAGGTCACCGTCATGTTCAGGGGACGTGAGGTCTTCCATCCCGAACTCGGCGGCCAGATCCTCGAACGGGTTGCCGAGGCGGTTGCCGAAGTCGGCAAGGTCGACCAGTTTCCCCGCCTCGACGGGCGCAACATGACGATGTTGCTGAGCCCCGACCGCGTTTCACGTCAGCGTCGCAAAGCCGCAGACCCGCCCAACGACTGAGCCCCCGGGCCCGAGCGGCCCGCGAACCCGAATCCAATCGAGACGGGGAACAAGGGCGGACAATGACAGGCCACGCAACCGACCCGACTGTCTCAGACGTGTCGGGCCACACAGATCGAGCCACCACAAGCAAGGCAGCAACACCATGCCCAAGATGAAAACCCACAGCGGCGCCAAGAAGCGCTTCAAGACCACCGGCACCGGCAAGCTCGTGCGCCGCAAGCGCAACCGGAATCACCTGTTGGAAAAGAAGTCGTCGGCGCGCAAGCGACGGCTGGCACTCGAAGGCGAAGTGTCGGCGGCCGACGCCAAGCGCGTCAACCGGATGCTCGGCCGCTGAGCGGCGCCGTCGGAGACACGACCCGCGGACGAGACGATCCGCAGACAAGCGAGGACAGATCAACGTGGCACGAGTCAAGCGATCCGTAGCCAGCCGCACCCGTCGCAAGGCGACGCTCAGCAAGGCGAAGGGCTACTACGGCAACAAGAGCAGGTCATTCCGGGCCGCCAACGAACAGGTCATGCACAGCGGGCAGTACGCGTTCCGCGATCGCCGCGCCCGCAAGGGCGAGTTCCGGCGACTGTGGATCCAGCGCATCAATGCTGCTGCTCGCCAGAACGGCACCACCTACAGCCGTCTCATCCATGGGCTCGACGTGGCAGGCGTCGCCGTCGACCGCAAGAACCTGGCAGATCTCGCCGTGAGCGATCCTGCAGCATTCACAGCGATCGCCGAGCGCGCCGAGGCCGCCCTGACTGAAGCAGCAGCCTGAGCGCACGTTCCTGCCCACAGCCGCCGTCAAAAGCCGCTCTGTCGCGGCTGTCGCGCCTGGTGCGCGACCGGCGCCAACGCGATGCCTCTGGCCTGGCTGTCGTGGAAGGGCCTCGGGCGGTGGACGGAGCGCTGGCCAGCGGGGCAACGCTCGAAGCTGTGTTCGCCCGCCCCGAGCTCGTCGGCCGCTACGCGCCCGAAGGTGCGCCCGACGATCATCCCGACGCCCAGCGCTTGGGCGCCGGTTACCGGCAGCGGATCGGAGCGATCCATCCGGTGCCCGCAGACGTGCTCGACCCGCTCGCCGATGCCATGAATCCCCAAGGTGTGCTTGCCATAGCGCGCTTCGCCGACGCACCTCTCGCAGAGGCGGCGACGGCAGCGCGGGTCGTTGTGCTCGAAGCAGTACGTGACCCCGGCAACGCTGGCGCCGTCGTACGCAGCGCTGTCGCTGCCGGGTTCGGCGCGGTCATCGCCACGCACGGTTCGACCGACGTGTGGAGCCCGAAAGCGCTGCGCGGTGCAGCGGGGCTCACGTTCGGGCCGCTGGTGTGCCGCGGGCACTCGACCGCCGAGGTGCTCAGCGCGCTGTGCGATGCCGGCCACGTGCGCGTGCGAGCGACGCCCGACGGCGACGTCGGTGTGGACCGGCTGCCGGGCGCTGAACGCATGACGCTCGTGTTGGGCAACGAGGCACATGGGCCCTCGGCCGAGGCGGTCGGGGGCACCGACCTGGCGGTCGCCATTCCCATGCAGCGCCCGGTCGACTCGCTCAACGTTGCCGTCGCCGCTGCCGTGCTGATGTACACGATGAGAGAAGCGGTCGGCGATTCCTGACCATTCGGCCCTGTTGCGTCGTACCCTGCCTGCCGTGAACGGCCCGGCCACCGACACTCCCGCCGACGTATCGCCCGAAGCGCTGCTCTCCGGCATCGACGCTGCGCGTGGCCAGGGATTGGCGGCGGTCGCTGCCGCAGCGACCAGCGACGAGCTGGCACAGGTCGAATCAACGCTGTTCGGGCGCAAAGCTGCGCTCGGGAAGATCAAGCAAGGCTTGGGCTCGCTGCCGCCCGAACAGCGAGCCGCGGTCGGGCGAGCGCTCAACGAGGCACAGCAGGCATTGCGCACGGCGCACGCGGAGACCGCCGATGAGCTGGCCGCCTCGGCTCGCCGTGAGCAGCTCCAGCGCGAGTGGCTCGACCTCACCGAGACGCCGCCGGGGCCCGCGCGCGGCCACCTGCACCTGGTCACCCAGACCACCGAACGCCTTGAGGACGTGTTCGTCGGCATGGGCTTCACGGTTTCCGAAGGCCCCCAGGCCGAGACCGACTGGTACAACTTCGAGGCACTCAACCTGCCTGCCGCGCACCCTGCGCGCTCCATGTGGGACACGCTCTACCTGGACTTGGGCGAGCGCACGGAACTCGGCGATGGCGAGGGCGGCGAAGCATCCAACGTGGTGCTGCGCACGCACACCTCGCCGGTGCAGATCCGGGTGATGGAAGTGCAGCCGCCGCCGATCTACACGATCTGCCCGGGGCGCGTGTTCCGGCGAGACACCGCAGATGCCAGCCATATGCCGGTCTTCCACCAGATCGAGGGCCTAGTGGTCGAACGGGGCATCTCGTTCGCTGACCTTGCGGGCACGCTCGAAGAATTCACCTCGGCCTATTTCGGCAAGGCGATCTCGTCGCGGCTGCGCCCCTCGTATTTCCCGTTCACCGAGCCGTCCGCCGAGTTCGACATCACCTGCGTGATCTGCGAAGGCGCCGGCTGCCAGACCTGCCAGCGCACCGGCTGGATCGAGCTGGGCGGTTGCGGCATGGTGCATCCCAACGTGCTCGCCAACTGCGGCATCGATTTCGAGGAATGGACGGGCTTCGCGTTCGGATTCGGCATCGACCGCCTCGCATTGATGCGCCACGGCATCGACGACCTGCGCGACATGTACACCAACGACATCCGGTTCTTGAGCCAGTTCTGATGCCCGCAAGTTTGCTTCGACGTGGGGGACAACCCTGATGAAGGTGCTGCTGAGCTGGCTGCGCGAGTTCGCGCCCATCGAGGGCGACCCCGCTGAGCTGGCCGATCACCTGAGCGACCTCGGCATGGCTGTCGAGGAGATGCGCATCCTGCCGTCGCTCGACGGCGTTGTGGTCGCCCGTGTAGCGGGCCTGCGGCCGCATCCCGAGGCCGACCGCATCCAGCTCGTGGACGTCGAGTTGCCCGGCGCCGCTGGCGCGGGAACCGACGGCGCGCTGCAGGTGTGCTGCGGCGCATTCAACATGTCGGTCGGCGACCTGGTGCCGCTCGCCACCGTCGGCACGACCATGCCGGGCGGCCTCGAGATCGGCGAGCGCCGTATGCGCGGCCAGCTCTCGCAAGGCATGTGCTGCTCCGCAGCGGAACTCGATCTGGGCGCCGACGCCGAGGGCATCATGATCCTGCCCGGCGAATTTGAGCTCGGCGCTTCGCTCATGTCGCAGCTCGGCCTGGCCGGCGACGTGCTGTACGACCTGGAGGTCAACCCGAACCGTCCCGACGCGATGTCGGTGGCCGGCGTGGCCCGAGATCTGGCCGCCCGGCTCGGCGTGCCCTTCCGGATTCCTGTGCCGGTCGTCAGCGAGACTGGCGAGGACATCTCGACAGTGGCATCGGTGGAGATCATCGACACCGATCTCTGCGGTCGCTTCGGTGCGCGCGTCATCCGGGACGTGTCGATCGGTCAGTCGCCGCTGTGGATGCAGGCCCGGCTCACGCTGTGCGGGATGCGCCCGATCAACTCCGTGGTGGACGTCTCGAACTACGTGATGCTGGAGCTGGGCACGCCGAACCACACGTACGACCTGGCGCTCGTGCCCGGCGGCCACCTGGGAACACGGCGGTCGGCGGGTGGAGAACGCCTCGTCACGCTCGACGGCACCGAACGCGAGATGCTCCGGGGCGATGGCCTGATCGTCGACCGTGAAGACCGGCCCATCGGCATCTCCGGCGTGATGGGCGGCGAGAACACCGAGATCAGCGACAGCACCTCGGCGGTGCTGCTCGAGCTCGCATGGTGGGACCGACCGTCGATCAGCCGCACCTCCCAGCGGCTCGGCCTGCGTTCGGAAG
Organism: Acidimicrobiia bacterium; assembly: GCA_022827265.1. Taxonomy (GTDB): domain Bacteria; phylum Actinomycetota; class Acidimicrobiia; order Acidimicrobiales; family Poriferisodalaceae; genus Poriferisodalis. Next base: position 18,950 of record JAJDTF010000044.1, read on the forward strand.
CCTCGATGCGTTTCGAGCGAGGCACCGACCATGAGCTTGTGCCGATCGCATTGGACCGGTTCTGCGAGCTGCTGGATCGGGTGACCCCCGGGGGAGTGTCGGTGTGCAGCGGTCGGCTGGACGGCCGCGGCGATCTGCCCCCCGCCACCCGCGTCCGCGTGCGCCCATCTCGCATGAGCCACCTGCTGGGCCGCCCATTCTCCGCTGATGAAGTGCGGGCGTTGATCGAACCGATTGGCTTCGCCTGCCAGCCGGCGACCGGCAGCCCGTCCACGGCAGCGCTTGATGGCGCAGCTGCCGCGCGCACGTCGGGCGACGACGACCAGGTGGATGGCGCAGTCATCGTGGCCACCGTGCCCAGTTTCCGACCGGACGTGGTCACCGAAACCGACGTAGCCGAGGAGGTTGCCCGCCATTACGGGTACCAGCGACTGGGCCGCACCGTCCCGCGTTCGCCCGCGCCGGGTCGGCTGACGCCGGTACAACGATTGCGTCGCGACCTGCGCCGTGTGCTGGTGGGGGCGGGCCTCTCCGAAGCCATGCCCAACCCGTTCGTGGCCCCCGACGCCGTGCGTCGAGCCGGAATAGACGGCGCAGAACCAGTGCGGCTGCTGAACCCGCTCGCGACCGAGGAATCCGTCCTTCGGCCGTCGCTGCTTCCGGGCCTGCTCACCGCGGCTGCGTACAACTCCTCGCACCGCAACGACACCGTGTCGCTCTTCGAGATCGGCGTGGTGTTCGGCTCCCCGCAGCCGAAAGGCGCTGACCAGACCGTCACAGGCACGGCTGCCGCAGGCGTGCTGCCCACCGAGACGGAGCACCTCGGTGTCATCTGGGCTGGGGGCGAACCGGCCGACGCAGTGCATCTCACCGAGTTGATTGCAACTGCATTCGGCCTCCGCCTCTCGCTCACGAACGCGAACGACCTTGGCGGCATGCACCCCGTGCGGGCTGCCCAAGTGTTGCTTGGCGGGCAGTCGATCGGTGTCGCGGGCGAGATCGATCCAGTGGTGTGCGAACGCCACGGTCTGTCGCAACGCTGCGCCTGGCTCCAGGTGAACGTGGAGCCCCTGCTTGCGGCGGCATCTGCCTCCGCCGAACGGCCCTACCAACTGGTCTCCACCTACCCGTCCAGTGACATCGACCTCGCATTCATCGTGCCCGACGGCATCCAAGCATCGGATGTGCGGCAACGACTCGCAGCGTGCGGCGGCGGTCTCGTCCGATCCGTCACGTTCATCGATTCATATCGCGGTTCGACGATTCCCGAAGCGGCCCGTTCGATGACGTACAGGCTGCGTCTGCAGGCCGACGACCGCACTCTCACCGACGACGAGATCGCCGATATCCGCAACGAGTGCATCGCCCTCGCGACGACCATTCATGACAAGGAAACCGGCCGCGCCGTATACCTGCGCGATCGCTAGCGACAGTCAAGAGCAGCTTCGATCCCGTGCCCCTTCGCTCATCGTTGTGGAGCGGTGTCGCAAGTTAGTAACGAAAATGTTACTATGAGTGCATTGCCGAAGCGCGAGAGTACGTAGACGAGCATGGCCGAAACCGGTTCCGCCGCTGGTTCGACGCACTGGACGCCGCGGCAGCGGTCAAGGTGTCTACGGCTGTGGCCCGCATGGAGGCTGGGAACTTCTCCGACGCCCGCAGCGTGGGCGGTGGGGTGTCAGAGCGCCGCATCCATGCCGGGCCGGGCTACAGGGTTTATTTCGGCAGGGACGGGACGACTCTGATCATCCTGCTTGGCGGCGGGACCAAGCAGCGCCAGCGCAGCGATATCGCCGAGGCCCAAGAACTGTGGCAACAGTACAAGCGACGCAAGAACGAAGAGGAGACGACATGCCGCTGACTAGCGATTTCAAGGTGACCGTGCGGGATCGTGCGCTGCGCGATCGGGAGTTCCGGCAAGGACTGCTCCGGGAAGGCGTCGAGTGCATGCTCGCTGGCGATGTCGACACGGGCAAGGTCGTGCTGCGTGACTACATCAACGCCACTGTGGGGTTCACCGAACTAGGCAGGCTCACCAACAAGCAGCCCAAAAGCCTTATGCGGATGCTTGGGCCCGACGGTAACCCTCAGGCCCGCAACCTCTTCGATCTCATCTGCTGCATCCAGCAGCACGAGGGAATCCAGCTTGAGGTCCGGACTGTCCGCTGACGCCGGACGACCTTCGCTTCAGTAACCCAGGTCGAGGTACACGGGGCCGATCAGTGGCTCGCCCGCAAGCCGCAGCGCCACGTTGGCGGTGACCCGCTCGGCCAGCAGCACGAGGCCCATCTCGGGCGTGTTGCCGATGTGGGGCGTGATGAGGCAGTTCGGCAGGCTCCACAGCGGGTGGCCGGCAGGGAGCGGTTCGGGATCGGTCACATCCAGAGCGGCGCCGCCGATCTGGCCGACCCGCAGCGCTTGGACGAGATCGTCTGTGACGATGTGCCCGCCGCGGGCCACGTTCACGATCCAGGCGTGATCGGGCAGTGCCGCCAGCTCGGCCGCGCTGATGATGCCTGCGGTGTCGGGCGTCAGCGCGAGCGCAAGGAACAGCACGTCGGTGCCCGGCAGCACCTGTGTCAACTCATCTGGACCGACGACGCGCGCGGCGCCGCTCATGAGTGTCGGGCGGTTGCGTACGACGGCCACTTCGCAGCCGAACGGTGCGAGCAGGCGCAGCAGAGAGTCGGTGATGCCGCCGCCGCCCAGCACGGTCACCGACGCGCCGAGCAGGTTGCGGCCCTGCGGCTTCTCCCACCGACTGGCACGGGCGTAGGTGGCCATGCCCCGCATGCCGGCCAGCGCCAGCATCAGCGCGTGCTCGGCCACGGGCTCGGCGTACACGCCCTTGCCGCAGTACCACTCGACGCCAGGCCGGGCGGTCACGACGTCGACGACCGGCTCGATGCCGGCGTAGGGAAGCTGCACCCATTCGATGGTCGGGTTGGCATCCACCACCTCGCCGATCACGTTCGCCTGCGTGGGCTCGGCCCACACAAGCGCCGACGCTTCGTCCGGCGTGCTGACCGTGCCGCCGCCCCGCACCACCGCCTCGGCGAGCACCGGGCGCCGCCAGCAGTCGGGCTCGACGGCGACGCGCACACTCATCGCGTCGCCGTCCGGTCGCTATGCGTGGCGTGCACCGCTGGGCGCCTCAGCGCTCAGCGGCCGGCGGCCATGACGCCGCCGTCGGGGAAGATGATCTCGCCGGTCACGAAGCTGGCTTCGTCGCTGCACAGGTACAGGCAGGCGTTCGCGATGTCGTCGGGTTCGCCGAGGCGCCCGAGCGGCGTCTCGCGCTCGCGCGCCTGCACCCACCGCTCGTTGCCCAGCACGGCACCGCTCATGGATGTCTGGATGTAGCCGGGACCCACGGCGTTGACCCGGATGTTGTACCGACTGAGCTCGAGGGCAGCGCAGCGAGTGAGCATCCACACGCCGGCCTTCGACACGCAGTAGTCCGAACTGCCCTTGAGCACATTGGTGCCGGCGACCGACGAGATGTTGACGATGGCGCCCCCGCCGTTGTCGCGCATCTTGCGAGCCACGGCCTGGTTCGTCAGCATGACCCCGGTCAGGTTCACATCGAGCACCCGCTGCCACGATTCCAGCGACTTGTCGATGAAGAACATGTCGCCGCGGTCGAAGCGATCCTGCCCGGCTTGGTCTTCGATCTCGCGGCTGACGTAGCCCGAATGCGAGATTCCTGCTGCTGCCACGCACGCATCGATGCGCCCGAACGCGTCCACCGCGGCGTCAGCCATCGCGTCGTTCTGCTCCTGCTGCGAGGTGTCGACCTGCACGGCGATGGCATCGCTGCCGACAGCGTTGATCTCCTCGACGACGCTTGCCGCACGGTCGGGATTGAGATCGGCCACCACGATCGACGCGCCCTCGGACGCGAAACGCAGCCCGCACGCTCGCCCGATGCCTGACGCCCCGCCGGTGATCACCGCCACCTTGTCCTTCATGCGCCCCGCTGGATGCGATGACGCCGCTCCCTGCGGCGCTGTGCTTGATGTCATGTGCCCCTCCGTTCACGCTGGCTTGTCTGGTGCGGGGATTCGCCCCGACGAGCCGTGCACGATCATGCCCTACCGGTGCGACGCGAGTCTTGCCGAGCTGGTTCCCACGCAGCATCGACCACGCAGCGTCGTTTCCGCTCAGCCGTTAGTCGTCGCGGCTGCTCACTCGGGCCTTCAGGTTCTCGCGTCGCCCGCGGATGAGCCGCCAGGTGACCCGCTCATGTTTGGGCGAGATGCCCATTGCTTGGCGGATGATGCGTTTGTCGACGTCTTCGGGTGCCGGGGAGAATCCGATCTCGGTGGCCATCCGGACACCGTTGCGGGCGAAGAACGACGAGGCGATGCGCTCGAACTGAGCCAGCACCTCCATCTCGGGCTCCAGCTCGCCGGTCACCGAGCACAGGTAGGCGAAGTTCTTGATGAACAGCATCAACTCCTTGGGAATGCGAGCGCCGTTCGCCAGCAGCCCCGAGATGAGCGCCCGGAACTCGGCAGTGAACTCGTCCTCGGTGAGCTCGAGCGGGTCGAAACCGGGCCGGTCCAAGCGCAGATCGGCGATGACTCGCTCGGGGTCGCTGCCGGGCCCGAACGCGCCCAAGTCGATCATGCCGGCGATCTGCGACTGCAGGTCGCCCGTGAGCAAGCCCACCACGTAGCGCAGGAACGCAACGCGCTTGGGCCCTTCGAGCCGGCCGGTGATGCCGAAGTCGACCAGGCCGATCACGGGCGGCTGGCCCGGCGGCGTGCCTTCGGTGTCGATGAACACGTTCCCGGCGTGGAAGTCGCCGTGGAAGACGCCGGTCATGCACGCCCCGTGCAGCAGCGCATCGTTCATCTGGCGGAAGATGGCAGCAGCTTCGCCGTCGGCAAGATCCTCCGGACGAAGCTCGCTCAGCGGCCGGCCCGCCACCGGGCTCATCACGATCACTCGCTCGGTCACGCCGTCGAGCACCGGCTCGGGCACCTGCCAGCGTCCGGTGGTGGTGGCGCGCAGCGCCCGGTCGACTTCGAAGAGGTTTGCCACCTCGACTCGGAAGTCGAGCTCCTCGGTGATGGTCTCGGCGAACAGCTCCACGAGCGCCGGTGGGTTGGCCAGCGCTGTGATCGGGATGCGGCCCACGAGCTTCGGCGCCAGCCACGCCAGCACCGCTAGGTCGCGCTCGACGCGCCGTCGGATGCCAGGTCGCTGCACCTTCACCATGACCGGTGTGCCGTCCGGCAGCCGCGCCGCGTGCACCTGCGCAATCGAGGCCGCGGCCGTCGCCTCCGTCTCGAATGCAGCGAACCGCGAATCGAGATCTCCCAGCTCGGCCTCGACGACGTCGCGGATCGCCGTCCATCGTTCCTCAGGCACCTGGTCGCGGCACAGGCGGCACTCGGCCACGAGCGCGTCGGGGAAGACCCCCTCGCCGGCCGCGATCAGCTGTGCCAGCTTGATGTACGCGGGGCCGAGCTTTGTGGCTGCCCGCCGCAGCCGCCGGTAGATCCGCTCCCGCCGCTCGTCGGGATCGAGCCGCCGGTCGAGCAGTCGTCCGGCATAGACGGCCCAGCCGATGCGAGCCGCCGTGACTGCGAGACGGAACACCGGCGGGAACTTCGGGCGCGCGATCAGTTCGGGCACGCTGTCGTGGATGGCCCGGCGAATCGGGGCAACCGAGGCGAGATAGCGGTCGCGCTCGGCGGATGTTCCGAGATCTGTCCGGGCGTCGGCTGGCGGCAGCGTCCCGGCCTGCACGCGTTCGGACAGCGGCGGCGCGTTCAATCGCAGGTGCATGCGAGACGGTCCCCAGATGCCCAACGAGAGCGGCTTCCACTGCACGGGCTCGCTGAGCTCGAAGCTCTCGACATGCTCGACGAAGACGCGCAGCGCCTCCTGCAACTCCGCCCGCGCCAGGAATGCCCCCAAGCAGTGGTGTGCGCCGCTGCCGAATGCGAGATGAGGATGCTCGCGGGGGAGCGTCGCATCGAAGTCATACGGGTCGAAGCGGTGCTGGTCGGGGTGACCTTCGCGTGCAACCTCCGCACCGTTGAGTGCTGACGTCGCGGCGTCGGTCGCCGCGTGAGCCGGACAACCGCCGCTGAGGCTGGCGGCGTGCAGGCCGATCATCACGACGGTGCCTGCGGGGAACAGCAGATCGTTCACCACGACATCGGTGGTCGCGATGCGCATCGCCGTGCGTACTGCCCCGATGTAGCGCAGCGATTCCTCCACATAGGCCGGGATCCGATCCGGATCGGCCCGGAGCGCTGCGTACTGCTCCGGCCTGTCGGCCAGCACCGCCAAGGTGGCGCCGAGTTGGTTGCGCGTCGTGTCGGCGCCGGCGATCAGCAACGCCTCGACCATGCCGATGAGCTCGTCTTCGCTCAGCCGATCACCCTCGTCAGACACACCGATCAGCTCAGTGAGCAGATCGTCGGCCGGTTCGGCCCGCCGGCGCTCGATCAGGTCGACGACGTATGCGCCGAGTTCGGCTTGGGCTGTCGCGATGTCGCCGAGCCTGCTCACGACGGCCTCGGCGTCGCCGTCGAAGAGCCCGAAGATGGTCTCGGCCCATCGGCCGAACCGGCCCCAGTCGTCATCGGTCACGCCCAGCAGGCGGCAGATGACCGGTACCGGGTAGGGGTCGCACAGCTCCGAGACGATCTCGCCCCCGCCGCCGGCCAACAGCGGTTCGAGGAGTCTTGTGGCGTGCGTGTCCATGAAGGGTCGCAGCCGGTCTGCGGCGGCAGGCGTGAAGGCACGACCGAAGAGCCGTCTCAGGCGGCGGTGGTCATCTCCTTCCAGCGACAGCACGTTCGGCCGTGCGCGCATGGCCTCGCCGCCGGTGCTCGCAGGTGCGTCCTGGCGGGCGCGCGCCATCAGCGCGTTGAAGTTCACCGTCGTACGCCGCGCGCTGTCCGTCCCGCCGCTGCCTCGCCCATTGCCCTTGAACCCGGTGCCATCGAGCATGGCGACGCCCGCCAGCATCGAGATCCAAGCTGGATCACGCAGGATCGTCCGGGCCTCGTCGTAGCCGTGGACGAACAGCCCGAACGGGGTGCTCACGATCCAGTCGCCGGTGCGGCCGAGTTCACGGCTCATTGCCACCAGATCGGCAAACTCACCGATCGCGAAGTCGGCGAAGGGAACGGCTCCTTCGTCGTCGACCGAGCGGGTCGATGCTCGCTGCGGTTCGGGCGCTGTAGCAGTGCTGCTCACGACCCCTATCTCATCATGCACACCGCCCGCTTCCACCGCGCACCGCGCCGGCAGGGGCCAGCCGCCACGACAGACTGGGCATGTGCATGTGTTCGGCGGCCGGTGTCTGATTCGATGTGATGCCGCGCCGCGTCGGCGGATCGAGGGCCGCCTGCTGGCGCGGTACGCGGCGATGGCTCTGCTGTTCACGGGCTGCTCGGTGCAGGAATCCACCCGCAGCGGCGGCCTCGTCGCGCCGACCGGTCCCACCGTGACAGCAGCGTCGCCAGCGCCGACGATCACGACGGTGCCGGCTGAGCCGACCAGCGAGCCCCCTGCGTCGGCCAGCGAACCCGCGGAGTCGGCCCCAAGGTCTGCTGCGTCAGTGCCGCGGTCTGCCGAGACGACCGCCGGGCAGAGCAGCGAGTCGACCGCCGCGCCGATGGTTGCGACCGATGCCCCTGCTACAACCGCGCCCGAGACGCTTCCGCCGCCGACAGAACCCGATCCGGCTGCAGGCGCTCGCGCGGTGCTCGCCGCGGCCGACCCGCCAGAGGGCTTCGGCGAGGGTGTGCTGGGCGTGACCGCGCCGGCAGGCCCGCGCGTATGGCCGGTCATTGTCGCGGACACCCCGCAGTCCCGGCAGCGCGGGCTCATGGGCGTGACTGACTTCGCAGCGCTCGGGGGCTACGCCGCCATGGTGTTCATCTTCGACGGGGACACCTCAGGCGCGTTCTGGATGCGCAACACACCGCTTCCGCTGCGGATCACCTTCGTCTCTGCGAGCGGTTCCGTGGTCTCAGCGACCGACATGGTGCCGTGCCTGGCACCGACGCCATCCGACGAATGCAAGCACTATCACCCTGAAGGCCCATATCGCATCGCGGTCGAGCACCCGCTCAGTCCGGCTTTCGACATCGGTCTCGATACGGCCGAGTTCGTCGAAGTGACCGTCGAGTAGTGCCGGGGCGTGTGCGCGTGACATACGTGCGGCAGCAACCGGATGGCGCTGTCAGCCAACTACGCTGCGATGCCGCGGCCGCTTCGTGCGCCATTGCGCAGCCGACATGACAGGAGTTGGATCGGGACCATGCTGAGATTTGCCGAGGAAATTCTGCTCCTGCTGCTGCGAGACGACGACGGCAAGCTGATCCACGTGCCCGAGCGCACGCTCGACCGGGTGATCGCCGGCTCGGTGCTCATGGATCTGGCGATGGAGAATCGGATCGACACCGATCTCGAGAAGCTCATGCTGATCGACTCGACGCCGATCGGCGACGGCCTACTCGACCCCACGCTGGCGCAGATTGCCTCGCAGCAGGAGGAAAGCGATTCGCGCTACTGGGTGGAATTCGTGGCGGCGCGTGCCGAGGGCATCCGTGAAGAGGCGTTCGCCCGTCTCGTCGACAACGGGATTCTTGAGCGCAAGGATGATCGTCACCTGTGGGTATTCCGCTCCCGCCGCTACCCGATGGTCGACGGCAAGGCCGAACGCGAGGTGAAGCTGCGGATCATGGGTGTCCTGTTCAGCGATGAGATCCCCAGCCCGCGTGATGTGGTGATCATTGCGCTGGTGGACGCGTGCGGCATCTTCGGCGAGCTGCTCTCCAAGGCCGAGCTCGAGCAGGCGACGCCGCGCATCGAACAGGTGCGCAAGCTGGACCTGATCGGCCAGGCCATGACCTCAGCCATCCGCGACATCGAGATGTGGCTGGCCAGCTCCACGGTCAGCCGCTTCATGCTCTAGGCGAACCAGCGCGACGCGCCGGGCGCGGGCGCAGGGTCGGCTCAGCCGTCTTCGAGGGTTTCGCTGCCGCGGTACATGGCCTGCCGTCGGACGCCGCTCACGTAGGTCTGCACCGCATCGTCTGCTGGGGTGCGCTCGGCGTCCCATCGGCCCCAGTGGATGAGTTGGTCGAGCGGGTGGCGGTAGCGCGACTCGGCACGCCGGTGCGGCCAGCCGATCGGAATGGTGGCGATCGGCACCAGCGGCTCAGGCACGCGCAGCAGCTCGCGCAGCTCCCGGGCGGTGGTGTCCTCGCCGCCGCCGCTCAGCCACGCGGTCGTCAAGCCGTACGCGGCAGCCGCCAGGTGCATGTTCTGTGCGGCGGCGCCCACAGATGCCAGCAGGATCTTCTCGTTGTTGGCGGCGTACTCGTCGCTCCATCCGTCGTGGTCGCTGACCGGGTACGAGTCGACCCAGCGGGGGTCGCAGAACAGCAGCACGATGGCCAGCGAGTTGTGCAGCCAGTGCTTCTTGTGGACGTGCGGGAAGCCCCGGCAGTGCTCCACCAGCCGGTCAGCCTGGCGTACGAACACATCGGACACAGCCAGCACATCGGCCCGCTCCGCAGCCACGACAAAGTGCCACGGCTGCGTGTTCGCGCCCGACGGCGCCCACCGTCCGGCCTCGCAGATGCCGCGCAGCACCTCGGCGGGCAGCGGTTCCGGCGGCGGCTCGAAGCTGCGCACCGACCGCCGCAATCGCAGCACCTCCATCAGCGCATCGAAACGCGGCGCCGTCAGGTCGTCGTTGGATGGCGTGTCGACAGCCATGAGGGAAACCTACCGAGCCACCGCCTTCGCTACCGGGGGCCGTCTCGGTAAGCGGCGCTGCGTTATGGGAGAACGATCGCGCGCATGGCCTCGGTGGCTTCTGTCGGATCGAAGTGCGCCGGATCGTACGGGACTCCGAGCCATTCGGTGAGTTCGGCGTGCTCGGGATGTGCAGGGTCAGCGAGCGCCTCTACCAGGTTCTCGTATCCCCACACGCCGCCGCAGTCCTCGGGCGGGCAAGCCCGCCGGCCCTTGACGCAACGTGGATAGATGGAGTTCTCGTCGGCGGCCTCAATCGCCTCGACCACGACATCGTGTTCCCAGCCGTCGCCGAAGTCGTAATCCCAAATCATCTTGTCGCCGGTCTGCGGAAGCACCTCTTCGAGCCGGTAGCGCGCCGCATTGAGGGGCTTGGGTCCGAACAGCGGGGGATCGAGGTCCGCAGTGACGTACCGAGTTTCGCCGATCCTGAACTGATCGAGGTGATAGCCCTCCCAACCCATGGCGACGACCAGCAGATAGTCGAGCTGATCGAGTCTGATGTCGGAGCACACTTCGATGCGACGCCATATTGGCGGGCGGATTGAGCGAAGCGTCACCTTCATGCGGTGGATCGTGGCCGTCATCAGATACGCCGTCCTAGATGGTTAGTTCCAAGGGTTAGTGGTCGTAGGGGGTGAGTGAGCGGCTGGGGTGGGTGTGCCGGTAGGTCTCGTTGTGCCAGATGGCTGCTGTGAGGGCGAGGAGTCGGGTGCCGATGCGTGCGGCGACGCCGGGGCG